>CALFWI010000298.1 GCA_937928615.1 uncultured Saprospiraceae bacterium
TAATCGAGGTCCATCCAATACCGTAATCACCCCATCCGTAATATCTATATAACCATCTTCTTTAAATTCGGTCAACATTCTAATCACACTTTCTTTAGCGGTACCAACTATCCGAGCAAGGTCATCTCGTAAAATAGAAATTTTAGTCTCTCCAGCTTTTTTCTGTTGCTCGTTTAAAGAAAGTACCGCATTAGCCACTCTTTTTCTAACAGAACTATAAGCTAGATTTAATAATTGTTCTTCTTTGTCAATCACATTATTGGCGAGCATTTTAATCAAACGGGAAGAAACATCTCTATTTTTTAGTAGCAATTGGAGGAAATCTCCTTTGGGAATTAGACTGAGTTCTGTCCCCTCTTTCATAGCCACCGCCCCATAGGTATAATTCTCCTCGGCAATCATAGCCGTATAGCCGATAAAAGCACCTTCTTCCAAAACACTAATGATAAATTCTTTGCCATATTCATTGGTCTTGGTTAGTTTTACTTTTCCATTTTTGACGAAGTACAGATATTTAGGATAGTCACCTTCAAAGAAAATAACATCCTTCCCTTTAAAGGTTTTGGTCTTACGATCATTAGATAATTTCTTTAAATCTTCGTAGCCCTTTGCCTCATCAATAAAGCGATTTAGGCCTGATTCTGTCCCATCAAAGGTCTTTTTTAATCGTTCACTTTTTTTAAGCCTAGTTTCGATGACTTGTAATAATTCATCTTTATAAAATGGCTTAGTAATATAATCATCCGCACCTAAATTCATGCCTCTTCTAAAATCATCTTTTTCTGCTTTAGCAGTCAAAAAGACAAAAGGAACATCTGCGGTTTCTGACCTTTTACTTAAAATATTCAGTACGCCAAAACCATCTAATTTTGGCATCATGACATCACATATAATTAAATCTGGTGTGTTCTCTAATGCTTTTTTGGCACCTACCGCACCATCTTCAGCAGTAGTTACCTCATAGCCTGATAATTCCAATACCTCTTCCAATACTTCTCTAACTTCTTGATTGTCTTCTATAACTAATATCTTTTTCATAGTTGTTTGTTAAAATGATAGTAATGTAATTTATTGTTTAATTAATGGAATCTGGATAGTAAAAGTAGCACCTTTTCCTAATTTACTAGAAAAAGTAATCGTACCACCCATTAAATCCACATATTTTTTTACAATGTTTAAGCCTAAGCCTGTTCCTTGTATATTCTCCACATTATGCGCTCTAAAAAACCGACCAAATAAATGTTTTTGGTCTTGTTCTGGAATGCCTATTCCATTGTCTTTTATCGAAATAGTCAAGTTCGTTTGGTTAATTTTAGTTGTGAAAAATATAACCTGATGCTCTTTAGAATATTTAATGGCATTAGATAGTAGATTAATTAGTGTATGATTCAAAAAAGCCCTATCCAAATATACGCTTTCTGATTTTCCAATGCCTTCATATTGGATATTTTGCCCTTGTTTTAAAATTGGTCGTAAATTTTCAATCAATTGTTGGGCAAATTCATCAAACACAAAAGAAATTGGTGCAGCTTTGATGTTATTCATTTCCAATTTGCTCAAAGACAAAAACTCATTCAAAACACTTGTTAAATGATTGACCGAATTTTTAATGCGTTCAATATTCTTAGGACACTTTTCATGGCGACCAGCTGCTAAATGTAATTCTAACAATTCTGCCGAAGTTAAGATAGAACTCAATGGGGTTCTAAATTCATGTGATGCCATCGTCACAAATCTAGATTTCATATCACTTAACTCCCTTTCTTTTAATAAAGCAGAACGGGTTTCTTTTTCTTTAAATCGTAATCCTTTTTCTGCTGCCTTTCTATCTTTAATTTCCTGTTGCAATTGTTTGTTGGTAGCCAAAAGTTTATTCACTACTTCTCCTAAATCATCGGTTCTTTCTTCAATTCGCTTTTCTAATTCCTGATTTAGTTTTTTAATCTTTTCGGCCTGTGCTTTTTCCTTGCTTAAATCATGTAGAATCCCTGTAAAAATAACTCGATTTGCTAATTTAACCTCACTAATGCTTAATCGAAGAGGGAATAAACTACCATCTTTTCGCTGTCCATTTACTTCTCTACCAATTCCAATTATTTTTTTGATACCTGTTGATAAATAATTTTGAAGATAATTATCATGTTTTTCTTTATGTGGAGATGGGGTCAATAAACTAATATTCTGACCAATCATTTCTTTTGTGCCATAGTCAAATAAAGTAGCCGCCGATGGATTAACGGATTCTATCATTCCTTCATGATTGATAATGATGATACCATCCGTAGCCGTATTAATAATGGCATTTAATCGCTGAGCATCTTCTGAATTGGATATTGAATTGGTCATTTGTTCGCTATTCTTATATGATACTACAAAGGTCGCTAATGGTGACTTTTGTCATGGTGACAAAAGTCACCCCCCTACGATGATATATATCATAAACCTGATTTTACAATAATCGGAACTTGCACCTAATTCAATCATTAAACACCTTTATCATGAATGTATTAGCACCAGTATCAACTATAATGAGTACCGATTTAATCACGATTACACCAGGTGAATCGCTAATCGCTGTTCGGGAAATGTTTGAAAAAAATAATATTCACCACCTGCCAGTTGTCCGCTATAAAGAAATAGTTGGAATGATTAGTAAAACAGATTATTACTATTTCAAGCAAGGATGTGTTGGTGGAACGGGGCAGAAAGAGAAAGAAACCTATCAATTAAATCAATGGAAAGCAGAAGATATTATGACGAATAAGTTGGCAAAGTTAGAGGTAGATGACCCTATTAGAACGGCAGTAGACTTATTCAGATTAAATCGCTTTCACGCTTTGCCAGTCCTAGAAAAAGGCGACTTAATAGGAATCGTTACACCACATGATATTATCGAGGCGATTGCCAACGAAAAAGTGACTTTAGAAGATTACCGAACTATTAAATCCAAATAACTATGCTAGCGATACAAGTTTTAGGGGTACATGGGCATAAATCTACCAACTCATTAATGGCTAATATTTTAACTGCCATTAATGATTTAAAGCTAATAGCTAAAGTGGAAGAAGTCTCAGATATAGACCATTTAATTGAATATGACATCTCTGGAGTGCCAGCGATGGTAGTCAATGGTAAGTTAGCCTTCCAGAAAGGGGTACCAGATGTAGCTGATTTAAAACTACTTATCAACCTATTAACTAAACCAACTCAAAAAAGAAAAATAATGAAAAATGTATTGATACCAACCGATTTTTCGGAAACTGCCAGAAATGCTTTTTTGTATGCTCAATCCTTTCTATCAGAAGATACGGCATTAATGGTTTTTCATGCTTATCATCCACAAATAGACCCCGATTACCCATATTTGGGCACACCTTCTGAAGGCTTTTTTAAGCAAAAAGAGGCAACTGTCAATAACTGGGCTAAGCGATATTATCCTTTAACAGATGGAAATGTATTAGTAAAGACCAATTTAGATACGGAATTAATGATAGCTAGTCCTACCCTTGCCATTGTCGAAAAATCCAAAGAAATGGATTTAATTATTATGGGCGCAACAGGCGAAACAACTGTATTAGAAAAGACTTTTGGTAGTACCGCCACTTATGTAGCTAGAAATGCACATTGCCCAGTATTGATGATACCCAAAGATTATCAATTTCGAGGCTATAAAAAAATATTATACGCCTCCAATATTGAAGACTTTGACGAACCAATGTTGCAACACCTAATTGATTTTACTTGGGATTATGACCCTGAAATTTCTTTAGTGCATATCAATAAAAATAAAACGGAAGATTATGAGGTGGTAAGTGAAGATTACGAACAGTTCTTTAGAAAGAAAACGCCTTATCTCGGAGTAAAATTTGTCAAAATTGAAAGTAATAATATCATCAAAGGATTACAGCAATACGCTGATGAAAATGAAATTGATTTAATTGTGATGGCTACTAAACATCGAGATTGGGTGGCGGATATATTTCATAAAAGTATGACTAAAAGAATGGTCTTAAATACGAATGTTCCATTATTGGTCATTCATCCAGAAGACCCAATTGTTTAGAAACAAAAAATAAATATCCGATTACAAAACACTTATTTAAAAATTAGACAATGAAAAAGATAATAGTTCCAACAGATTTTTCTTACGCATCTAAAGATGCCTATTTATTCGCACTAGACATAGCAGCGACCATTAATGCCGAAATTAAAGTAGTTCACATCTATTCGGGTTCTTTCAATACCCAACGACCTTATAGCATAAAAGCAGGAATGGGAAGGTATGAATCTTTGATGAATGATTTAAAAACTTTTGTCCAAATCGAAGGTGAAGGCAATATTGCAGTCCAACCCAAAGTAGCTGTGAGTTATCTAGCTATCGGTGGAGCAACTGAAAAAAACTTAATCAAATTATCGGACGACCCAGACACTTTGATGTTAGTAATGGGAATGACGGGTGCAAGCATCTCTAAAGAACAGATTATTGGTTCGGTATCTAGAACCATTTCTCAAAAAGCAAATTGTCCCGTTTTGTTAGTTCCCAAGGATACCAACTTTAAAGGTTTTAAGCATATTCTTTTTGCAAGTGATTATGATTCTGTAGAGGCTAAATTTTTAAAACAGGCGGTGGATTTTTCTAAGCCATTCAAAGCAACGATGCACTTTATTCATGTGCAAGAAGAAAATGATTGGGATTTGAATATTGAATTAGAAAATCGACTTTTTGAATACCTCTTTGCAGAAGGTGACCCCAAATTTGCCTTTAATATGGCAACTATTGATGCTAAAACGGTGACCAAAGGTTTGAATAAATACATTGAAGAAAATGACATTGATTTAGCGATAATGGTTGCGCACAAACGTAATCTTTGGGAACGCATCATGCATAAAAGCGTCACTAAGGCAATGGCAATTACAACAAAAGTCCCAATTCTAGTCTATCATAAGGATTATTTTGAAAGTTAAAAGCATTGAAAATTGGTTCAAGCCATACGATCGGCTTGAACCTTTTTTATACTTATTAAATCAACTAAAATCATGCAAAAAATATTATTCCCTACAGATTTCTCAGACAATGCCGCCAATGCTTTGAATTATGCCATTGAGGTTATCAACCATTTGAAATCTGTGCATCTGACCATCATTCACACTTATATTGTTCCAAATAATGTCAATACGCTTGTACCAATAGAAGGCCATATTCAGCAGGACTCCGAATCAGAAATGAATCGAGTCATCAACCAAATTCAGCCACTTTTAGCCGAAGGGATTGTTTTGCAAACCATGATAAAAAGAGCCGATACCGTCTCAACTATTGGAACGATAGCCAACGACTATGATTTAGTGATTATGGGAACACAAGGCGCATCAGGATTAAAAGAAATTTTTCTCGGTAGTACCACTAATGGGGTGATTAAGCATACGCAAACACCTGTATTGGTGGTCCCAAATGAGTATCATTTCAAACCTTTCGAAAACATCGTTTTATCTGTGGATAATGGCCCTATTAATGATGATAAAGGCGTTCAATTGATTAAGCGCTTTCTACAAATATTTAAAGCCGACTTAATGCTTTTCCATACAGAGGAAAATGCAGCGGATAAAGGCTTTGATAGAAGTGTTACAAAGCTATTTGATAATGCAGGCTATTCTATTGATTTCAATTTTATTGATAAGAATGTTAATGAAAGTATTGAGGAAATGGTAATAGATTATGATGTGGATTTATTATGTCTGATTCGAAGGAAACGAGGTTTCTTAGAAAATTTATTTCATCAAAGTGTAACCAGTAAAGAGGTTTTTCATGCTATGATTCCCCTATTAATTTTGCACGATGTTTAGGATACAAACAAAAGGAAGGTTTGATTGTAATTGTAGTACTATCTCAAACCTTCCGCTATTCAATCCTTATTTTAAGCATGATAAATTAACAAAGGAATAGTTGTACTCAATGCCATTTTTTGAGTTTTACTAATATGAAATAACTGATTAATAAAGGTTCTTTTAGGAATAAACATAGCTAAGATATTCGCTGGATAATGCTCCAAATAATAATTAATGCCCGCCTTAAAGCTAGCTTTTCTTATCACCTTTACACTAGTAGGCTGTCCTTTTTCTAATGGTAATGATTGACTCTCCCAAACTTCTTCTAATTCATCGGATAAATCATAGGGCAATTCACTAACAAAAAAAGGTTCGACTTTAGCCTTTAATCTCGCTGCAAATTGTCTGAGCCATATAATTGCTGCTCCATCTTTCCTATCTAATGCGGTTGCAAAAGCAATCGTGCTAACAGGCTGATAGGTATATTCTTCTGGAATTATTAAAGTAGGAATGGTGGTTTGATGAATCAATTCTCGCACCGTATTTCCCAAAATCATCTTAGATAAATAGTGACCAGATTTAGTACCAGCAATAATTAAGTCACAATCCAATTCTTCCGCCGTTTGGATAATAGTAGGGGCAAAAATTCCTTCTTTCACCAGACACTCAACTTTAATGTTATGTTTAATAAACTTATCTGCATCCTTATCTGGATAATAGGTAGTCAATCTTTTTAGCAAAGTGGTCGCACGATGTTGCTCATTGGCTTTTGCAAAATCAATGATTTCTCTTGGAAAATCTCCATTATCAGAAATAGGCATGACTACATTTAATAAAGTCAAGGTTGCTTTTAATTCTTTGGCTAATAATAAAGCATATTCAAAGGCATTCTTACTCGCAGGTGAATAATCCAAAGCCACTAGTATTTTTTTCATATACAACAAAGGTCTGATGGATGAGTCATCCAAGGTCAACAAAAATACGGTTCAATAATCCGTTTACTGTCTACAAATTACGCTGATACTCTTTTCTATAAGGTGATAAAAATCACCCTCCCCTATTGACAATTATCAATACTATAGGCCTGCTTTACTAATAATTTTGAATAAAAATTAAATCATTGATTATGAATCCAAATACTATAATTAGAGAAATTATGACCACCAAATTGGTTACTATTCCAACTGATGAAAAAATAAAGGCCATCAAACCTTTATTCGAAAAAAACAATTTTCATCATTTGTTAGTCACAGATGAAAGAAACGGTTTGATTGGTATTATCAGCAAAGAAGATTTCTATAAATTTACGCATACGCTGACTTTGCAAACGACAGGTAAAACTTGGTCAAATATTAAATATGAAACCATTTGCGCCAAAGATATTATGACTTCTTCTCCTATTGTCTTAGCCCCTGAAGATACCATTGGTTTAGCCGTTGATTTATTTTTGAATAATCAGTTTCATGCTTTACCAGTCGTAGATACAAATGATTTAGTAGGCATTTTAACTACTTTTGATTTAATGAAATATGCTTATAAATCTGCTATGCCCGATGATGAACCAATAGAGGCGTTTAAAGAGACGGGGAGTTATTCATCAGGTGAGTAAAGGCATAAAACAATTCAACTAACCATAATTGCGGTTTAACTCGTAATTTACAATCCAATAAAAAATGAGCTTTGAAAGAAATATTAAAATTAGTCAATTAATGACCACAGATGTTATCACCCTTCATCCAGATGATAGTTTATTAAAAGTAGAAGAAATATTTACTACCCACGATTTTCATCATCTTCCAGTAGTAGATGAAAATAAGGTAGTTAAAGGAATTATTAGCCGCCAAGAATTCCATAAAATGCAGCATTCATTGACAATTTTTAATACCAAAAGTGCTAAAAAACACAACCATTCTGTTTTTAATGCTACATTAGTTGGAGAAATTATGACAAAACAAATAGCCAAGTTAGGTCCTGAAGATACTGCTTTGATAGCAGCAGGTTTTTTCCGAGAGAATTTATTTCATGCGTTGCCAATAGTAAATAAGGAGGAAAAGTTAGTTGGTATGTTGACAACTTATGATTTGCTGACTTATGCTTATAATGAGCCTGTTTTTTTGGAGTAGCTATTTTTTCTATTAAGTATAATGTAAAAGTCAATTCACTCAATTTTTGCTACTATCGAAAATGGCTAAATGAAAACATTAAATTTCATTTAGCTATTAAGTATTCCATAATTAATGGCTACTCCCCTCCCCTATTGGTTTTCTTTTTTGTCTGTTCTAAACAAAAATATTTTAATAGACTGTCTTGTGATAATATATTTGTTTCCCTTTTTTAAATAATTTATAAAACACTATCAATAGATTTTTAAAAAAATCACATTTGATTAATAGTTCGCTTTAACTTTTTTATCTTCAAATCATATGCATAATTTAATGCCGCAAACCGACTAGCATAAGTTTCCAAAACGGTATTATGAAAAGTAGAAGAAAAAATTGGCGCCTCTAAATTTTCTGATTCTGATTTAGTTGCATCATAACCAGAAAAATTTCGTTGCTTTGCTTTTTTTAATAATGTGGCTCTTGCATCAGGAGTTTCAATCAAAATAATATCCACTAAGGCTTTCTCTTTTTGATATTTATCCAACATCAATTTTTTTACCTCTGACTCTAATTGAGCTAATTTTTGATCTTCTGCTTTTATTTCAGCTTTACGTGCTGCCTTTTTTTGCTTTTTCTCTACTTTTATATCCGTTATATTTGGTGTTCTAACCATCTTCTGTAGGTACCCTGCAACGTTATTGATCTCCTTTCCCGATTTCAATTGATTTAATGTATAATTAATACCTTTCGTAACTTGAGATTCTGGAAAATTTGCCAACCAATTTTCGACAACATCTATTGATACCCACCGCTTGACCTTTCCCCATAGTCCCTCTGCTAATTCAGAAGTATCTTTTTTTACAATTTCAATTTTTTCAGGAATAGGAATAAACTCTTTTTTAATGGCTTGGTTTAGTTCAATGTAAAAAATAAGGTGAGTTATCTTTCTGCCCGTCCGTTTAGGTTCAAACGTGAATTGTATATCTGTATATTTTTTTAGGTCTTTCTGTGCTTTTAACAACACCCGTTGCCTAAAGTTTCCATAGAGTGGATAGCTATCTCTATAAACTTTTTTACCATTAACTTCTATTTCTTCTTTAACCCCAATAATGTGCTTTAATTCATCTAACTCAAACTTTCGTTTTCCAATACGCTCATATTGCTTTAGTAACTCATAAATTCTGATAGAATAGGTACTCGGTAATTTCAGTATATTCCGAGCATCATACATGGTAAATTGAGATTTTAACTGAATCAAGTAGGGTTTCATTTCTGGAGCAAACGAAACCTCAATGTACAAATGGTCATCTCTTACAACTCGACCATCAGTTACCGCACTATCTAATCCTGTTAAAATAGGTGCCTCAAATAATCGCTCTACCCCATCCACTTCGTAGGGAATATAAAAAACCTTACGCATCAATTTTCTTGCCCCTTGTCGCAATAAAGGATAAGCCTCCTTATTTTTACCTAAATCAAAGTCTTCAACTACATCCCTCAAATAAATCTTATATTTCTTAAAATCATCATCTCCTCGATTGATGACCATCAGCATCTTCGTAAAAATGCGAGTTTCCCAAATATCTAACTTGTACCGAGCCTCGACGAGTTTATTAGATTTCCTAATAATCCGAACCACTCCATGGCTTTTTGGCTTTTTGGGTTGTTTTGTGTGTGTAGTATTCTGCATAATCTTGTTATATGCTATTTAAGCAATCCCTAGAAATGTTATAATAATAAATTCAACACCCCTAAATTTGTTATGATAATGACTCTTTTATTTCAAATGGCTAATCTAATCTAATCTAAACATCATCCCTAAATATGTTATACTTATCCCTAAATATGTTATATATATCCCTAAATATGTTATCTTTCACCCTATATTTGTTATAGTAATCTTCATAAGATGTTGATTACTAGTTAGTTACAGTGTCGGAAAAGTATTAA
>CALFWI010000299.1 GCA_937928615.1 uncultured Saprospiraceae bacterium
TTTTATCCGTGGGGAAAATCATCCGTGGTACATTTTTATCCGTGGGGAAACAAAATCTGCGGGAAAAATCATCCATGGTACATTTTCATCCGTGGGGAAACAAAATCCGTGGGGAAAATCATCCGTGGTACATTTTTATCCGTGGGGAAACAAAATCCGTGGGGAAAATCATCCGTGGTATATCTCACTCGTAAATAATCAGCAATTAAGACTTCATTGCCTGCTCCGTCTGAGGCAATAAATACATTTTGACGTACCCAAAATTAGGGGCAATGGCTAACGCAGCGGTATAAATAGCCTTAGCTTTTACATATTCCTTTTGACTATGGTAGGCCTGTCCTAAGAAGGCCATTAGGTTCATATATTCCCAACTTTGAATTTGCCCTGCTGTTTCATAAATCCCCTTAGCTTTTTCGAAGTAAACCAAGCTTTCTGCCGCATCGCCACCGAACATAGAAGGTGTATAAAAAAGATAAACCCCCATCACATAATTGGTGAAGGCATTATTAGGGGCTAATTCAATGCCTTTTTTCACAGCCGTAGCACTTTTACTTCCGAGATACATGGCTTTCATTGGCGACAAACCCATTTGCATGCCATACACCGCAGATAATAAAGCATTGGCTTCTGGTGATTTTTTATTTTGGGCGAGTAGTTTTTTAGTGATGGTTGCCGCCTTATCTAGCAGCGCTTCTACCAAATCTTCGTCTTGATTGCCCATTGCGGTACCTGCGGCACCATAATATCCTTTGGCTAAAGTTAATTGCAAAGTTTCTTCTTGACTATCGGCTAATTGTACTAAAGTAATTTTCCAAGCAGGATTGCTAGTCGTAATGTAAGCAGTATAAAATTGTTTTGTTATTTTAGCTTGGTCTATTTGCGCCAATAAGCCAATGGTAAATAAACCAATCAAGAAAAAGGTCATGCCTGTTTTTGTGATAATTTTCATATTTTCAGTTTTTAGTTTAATAAAAATGATTGTCAGAGAACGATACAAATGGTTACCAATAAGGAACATTACAAAGAAATCGGCTTTTTACCTTTTTATAAAATCTGATTGATGAATGGTAATGATTCCTTGATTATCCGTAAAAGGAAGTTAAAAAAGGCGCTATCCACCAATTCTTTCCAATCATCAAGTAATTGCTACCATTGGTCAATTAGTCCATATAGAAAGCTAGAATCCTTCTAAATTCGTGATATGAATAGTCGAAAAGAAAATAGAAAATGGCATTGGGTATTTTGGATAGCCTACTCTTTAATTAATCATCTAGTATTTTCACCAGAAAGATTTATTTGGCAAAGTATAGCGGTAACGGTTATTTTTAGTATCCATAATGCAGGTACAGCTTATGTCGTATTAGACTGGTGGATTCCTAAGTACTATCACAAAAAACAATATGTCAGCTTCGCCATTGCGGTCATTGCTACTATATTGACTTTTGCGCTATTTTTATTTGGAAGTCTATTGGCTTATTTTTCCTATTTTGAGCCATTTCCTATTAACTTGAATTTATTTTTTGAACAGTTTGCTGCTCCTGCTTTTTTAAGTAATTTTACGGGGATTGCCTTTTTAATTACCCCTTATTATATACTACAGCGCATCGAAATGGAGCGCAGAAATAATCAATTAGAAAAAGAAAAACTAGCGGCAGAGTTACAATTATTAAAATCCCAATTACATCCTCATTTTCTATTCAATGCCTTAAATAACATCTATTTTTTAATCAAAAAAGACCCAGATACCGCTGCCGAAGCCTTGGCAGGATTCTCGAATTTATTACGGTTTCAATTATACGAGGCCAATAATTCGACCGTCTCCCTTCAACAAGAAATTGATTATTTACAACAGTTTGCGGAAATTGCCCAATTGCGAAAAGGAGAAAATTTTAAAGTAAATTGGGAATTGCCTAAAAATATAGCCGACATAAAAATCGCTCCTTTATTATTAATGCCTTTGGTGGAAAATGCTTTTAAACATGGTCCTAATAAAAACGGACAGATTGATGTTAGTTTGACTATAGAAAAAAATAAACTACAATTTCGGATTGTCAATAGTAAAGAGCTGGATAAAAGTCAAGGTGTAGAAGGTTTTGAGGAAGGCGGAATTGGTTTGGCGAATATTCAGAAACGGTTACAATTGCTTTATCCGCAGCGACATGAGTTGGCGATTGACAACTTAGAAAAGCAGTTTATGGTCAATTTGATAGTAGATTTAGTCTAGAGGTACTTTAATTTTTCAAAAAATCTTTTTCTATTCCATTTTACGGGGAACTGAAGTTCTCCTACACTTTTATATATGATAAATTGCATCATTACCGACGATGAACCATTAGCCAGAGAAGGTTTAGCCCAATATGTAGCCGATATTGATTTTTTACAATTGCAAGGTATTGCCGAACATCCATTGGAAACCATGTCTATCATGGAAAAAAAGCCCGTTGATTTATTATTTTTGGACATTCAAATGCCTAAAATAAATGGCTTAGATTTTTTAAAATCTTTAGATAATCCACCTTTGGTTATTATTACGACCGCTTATCCAAGTTTTGCCTTAGAAGGCTACCAATTAGATGTTTTAGACTATCTGGTAAAACCGATTACTTTTCAACGATTCTTAAAAGCTTGTATCAAAGCCAAAAAACAGTTTGAATTGATACAAAACACCGATTCAACAGTTTCCCTTCAGTCTACAAAAAACTTTCAAAAAGAGCACTTTTTTATCAAATGCGACGGCAAAATAGAACGGATTCGATTTGATGAATTACTCTACGTAGAAAGCATGCAAAACTATGTTTCTTTACAAACCGAACGAGGAAAATTCACCACTTTATTGACTTTGAAAAATACGTTGGCAGAATTACCAACGGCTAGTTTTATGCAAATTCATAAATCCTTTATTGTCAATTTAGAAAAGGTACAAACTTTAGGAGATGGGCATATTAAAATTAAAGACCGTTTGATTCCGATTAGTCGGAGTCGGTTGGGGGAAGTGACGCAGCGGATATTGGGAGATGATTTGATTAATTGACGAGTGTTAATCAAACAAAGCATCCATAGTTAATTCATTTTGTACTAACCCCATTGAATATTGATTGCTTTTTAAGCCGAAAGTGGTAATGAAAGTTAGAAACAAAGCTTTATT
>CALFWI010000300.1 GCA_937928615.1 uncultured Saprospiraceae bacterium
GAAAAATTATTAACCATCTTACGAAATCTACTAACCAATGCGCTAAAATATAATCAACCGCAAGGTCAGATAAAACTGGATTGCAAAATCATTGGAACGGATATAGAAATAACGGTCGAAGATAACGGGCAAGGTATTCCCTCAGCCGATTTGTCCTTAATCTTTGACCGATATTATCAATCTCAACGAACTCAAACTGCGGAAGGTGGGATTGGCGTTGGTTTAGCTATTTGTAAGGAGTACATTCAATTATTAGGGGGTGCAATAACGGTAAAAAGTACACTCGGAAAAGGGAGTAGCTTTACCATTCGATTTCCTCAACAGTTAAGCACCACTAATTCTAATATTCCTAAATATGAATTTCCTAAATATCTTGCCACTAATTATCAAGAATTGCCAACTCTGCAAATAACAAAGGAGCCAATAGAAGAATATGTATTAGTGGTAGAAGATAATTTAGAATTATCGCATTATATATACGAATTGCTGCAAGAAGAACATGAGGTTTATTTTGCTGCTAATGGGAAAGAAGCTTTACAACAAATCAACCTACAAGCGCCCATTGCTATTATAACCGATTGGATGATGCCTGTTATGGACGGAGAGGCATTGATAAAGCACTTAAAAAATTCTGAAAACTTTAAGGCTATCCCCGTTCTAATGCTCACTGCTAGAACAGATATCAAAGAACAATTAGCCGTTTTGAGAATTGGCGTTGATGACTATCTAACAAAACCTTTCGATGCAGCCGTTTTGAAAGCCCACCTAAATCACTTAATAGAACAAGCGAAACAACAGCTCTATGTGAATAAAGAAGGTGAATTAATGAATCAACTGAAAACCAAGTTATTAGCTTTTGACCCAAAAGAACAAGCGTTATTAAATCAGGTAGAACAAATAGTCCTAGAGAATCTTGGAAATTTTGATTTAACCTTAGAAAAAATAAGTCAATTTATTGGTTTGAGCGAAAGGCATTTATCTAGGAAAATCAAACAATTAACAAAATTGACAGCTAGTCAGTTTGTCAATGAAATTCGCTTTCGGGAGGCCAAACGAATGTTGATAGAAAAAGAATATTCTTCGGTCAAAGCAGTTGTCTATTCTGTGGGTTTTAAATCAGAGAAGGTCTTTTCTCGAAATTTCAAGAAAAGGTTTGGGAAATATCCTAAGGAGCTGTTGAGCTAGTTGTTTTGGCTTTATATTGTTACAAGGAGGGATATTAGAATGCATCTTTCCTTTTCGACTAAAAACTATTGTAAAATAACCATCTAAAATTAAGAGATAAGGAGCTTATATGTGTCATGTTTTAAAACTTATATACTTTTTAAAAATGCCACCTCAGGCGGCTTAAAAAAGGGGTTAGGGTGAGTAATTCTTTAGATACACATCATTTTTATTCCTTTTGAGTTTTAATAAACCTTGTTGCCAATCTAGAAATAGGGTAAATTGTAAGAGAAAGCATAAAGGGCAATTTAAAAAAATAATGATTAATTAACCAAAAAGAAATTTGATGGATTTAATTGTTGTCAATAATCGAATAGCTACTTCTTTATTTATTTGTGTTTTATTTGGAGGAGTATTATTTGGACAAAGAGTAGAGATTAATCAAATACAGATAGAGATTAATCAATTAAAAATAGACCTATCTGAAACTACAGACGACTCTACCAAGGCCCGTATCTATAACGAAATAGCAGTTGTCTATAGACAAATAGATATTGATTCGGCACTTTATTATTTTGATAAATCAATTTCTTTAATTAAAAAAAGTAATATAGAAGGAAATCTTCTTGGTGAAGCTTTACTCTTAAAAGTAGCAAGCTATACCGATAAGGGTGCATATAGTCAAGCTTTGAAATGGGCGGAACAAGCACTATCCGTGGGTGAAAGTCGAAATGATTCACTTCAAATTGCATTCAGTCATCTGGTGACAGGAAATGTCTATTTAGTCATAGATGAATATGAAAAAGCATTAGCAAACTATCAGCAATCTCTAGAGATACTTACTCAAACAAGAAATACTAAAAAGGCTAAAAAAAGATATTCGCAAGTTTTGTATAATCTAGGTGATGTCTATTTCGGATTAAAAGAATACGAAAAAGCATTAGAATATTTTGAGACATTCAGAAAAATAGCATTTGAAATACAAGAAACGTCAATGGCAGCTTTATCAACTGTGAGTATAGGTGAGGTATATCTCGCACAAGGAAAAATAGATACCGCTATCACCCTTTTTAATAGGATAATTACCACACTTGATCCCGAAAAAGATAAATATCCTGCGACATTTTCTATTATTAAAGCTTATGACAACCTAGCTAAGGGCTATTACGAACAAAAACATTATAAAAAAGCTTTGTCCGCCGCTGAAAAAGCAGTATCCCTTGGTGATGAATATCAATTGGTCGAAAGAAAAATAGATCCCTATAAGGTATTAACTAAAATATCTATTGGTTTAAAAGATTATATTGCTGCCATTAATTATGCTCAAAAAGGGATAGACTTAACAGAAACACTTAATGTGAGGGGTGGTGCACTTCCATTTTACCAGCTACTTTCTGAGGCTTATGGGGCAAATAATCAACTTACTACTGCTTTAGCAATGGAACGAAAATATAGCCAATTAAATGATAGTTTGAATCAATTGCAAGTAACAGAGAAAATAGCCAACTTAGAATTTACTGCTGAAATTAAGCAAAAAGAAGCAGAGAATGCGCTGCTGAAAGAGGAGAAAAAGAACCAAGATTTAACCATACAACAAAAAAAATACGCCATTCTTGCCATCTCTACGGGGCAATGAATTAAGAATTGAAAATGCTTGTATTTCTTTAAGGAATACGACTTTTACAATTGAGCAAATTTGCTATGAAGTAGGTTTTAAAAACGTGTCCAACTTTGTTAGACAGTTTAAAAAAATAAAAAATAGTACGCCGTCTAAATATCGAAAATTATGGGTGAATAAATAACTGGCAGTAGCTAAAATCTATTCAGCCGAAAAGGGCGAATATCCAACATCGTTTCCTGACCAGTAACTACTTCACTAAGTATTTTTCCTGTAGCAGCGCCCAAACTCAAACCCATCATGCCATGACCTGTTCCAACAGTTAGATTGGATAAAACAGGAGATTTTCCGATATAGGGCATACCATCTGGGGTGCAGGGTCGATAGCCTTTCCAAACTTTTTCTTTTTCAAAAGTAGGCGTAGGCAAATTTTTGTAATAGTTTGGAATACTTTCTAAGATGCCCTGAACTCGACTTTGGCTGATTTTTGGCGATAAGCCACTTAATTCTAAAGTGCCACCGATTCTTAAATCTTCGCCCATTGGTGTAATGGCTACTTTTGCCTCGGATAAAATAGTCGGAATTCGAGGACGAAGATTCGGCTTATTTAGCGTAACGCTATATCCTTTTCCATCTTGCAAATGGATTTTTACACCCGCTTTTTTTAATAAAAGACCTGTCCAACTGCCTGCAGTCAATAATACATTTTTTACCGACAGCTCTTCTCCTCTATTATTAACTAAAGCAATTATCTTTTTTCCTTTTAATTTAAAATCTACAATCGAGTTATTGCCTACTAATTGAACGCCTTTCTGTTTTAATCGTCCAATCATTTGAGCCATCAGTTGAGTCGGATGTAAATGAGCATCACCAGGGAAATAAATACCACCTAGTACATCCAACTCCATATCGGGTTCTAGTCGCTTTAATGCCTGATTGTTCAGCATCTCTGCTTTTACCCCCAATTTATGGGCTTGGTCGGCTAATTCTTCCTCTTTTGCTGCTTGTTTTTTGGTTTTGTAAAGCATTAATAAGCCTTTTTCTTCAAAACCAAAATCAAAGTCATTACTGGTAGCGATTTCTTTATACAACGCTTTACTACGTTCATTGAAAGCATAGAGAATGGGCATGGCTTGTGCTACCTGTTTAACATTTGCGGAGCGATAAAAATGCCAAAGCCATTGTATCAAATCTGCATTCAACCGAGGTTTTACATAAAAGGGACTTTTACTATTTAAGAGCCATTTTACCCCTTGAGTTATTACGCCTGGAGTAGCCATTGGGGGGTAGTTACAAGAGTAGGATGGGTAGCCAGCGAGTTATTCTCTGTCATTGAGAGTACTTTTCCAACTACCTTCCTCCAAACCGCTCGTGCGAGTTTCCCAGCAAGCGGCTTTCCAGTAATCCTTAATTCAGTTTCCGACCGTCATATCTTCCATGAGTAATATCTTGATGACAGCTATGGCAAACGACAATAACTTTTCGATTACGAGCAATCATCCATTGTACCCATTTGGGTTTTTCCTTTCTGCCTTTCCATCGTTGTTTAAGGTTTTTTAGTTTATTGATGTGATGTGCCTCTAATGCAGTTTTTGAGCCACATAGTTCACATTTACCCATTACTAAACGAGTAGCCAATTCACTTCTATTTCCCATGATATAAGCAGGAGGAATTTTGTCAGAAGAATAAACAGCCTTACGAGTTCTTAGAGGAGTTTCCCCACATTTGGCTATCAATGGTTTCTTTCCTTTTCTAGGAATAGTTACCCGAATATGTTGCCACTCTAGTTTGCCAGTTTCAGTAGCACCTCCCTTGTGTTTATAACGTTTGTTACTTTTACAAGGGCTACTAATTCTGTGTTTGGCAGCTAGGGTTTTCCTTGCACTTTCCATGCAAGCCCAGCGAACAAGACTTAATGCTGCTGCGATGTTATCGGCACTTGCATAATAATTGACTAGCCCTCTTAATTGTGCGCCATAAGTGTTTACAATTTCATAATCAGATAATTGTATATAAGCACCAATTTGGTGGGTTTTGCCATTTTTGGTGTATCGGTCTATCCATTTTGCTTGTACATCTGAAGGTACTTGTAGTTCAATTGAGCCATTAACAGAACGTACTTTTACCCCATCTGGTCGTTTTGATAATTTGGTGTCACATGTCCTCGTTTGGATATGATAACCAAGAAAACGAGCCTTTTGAGTAAGAGCGTGAGTGATAAAGGTTTTTTCTTCTGACAGTTGTAATTGGATTTGCTGAAGAAATTGCTTTATCTGTTCTTTAATGAGAAGTGCCTCTGATTTTGGACCAGTAAATCCTAACAAGAAGTCATCTGCATAACGGACATATCTAAGTCGCCTATAATTAGGGTCATTAGGGATTCCATGAGATATTGTACGTTGAACTTGGGTTAGTTTTTTGTACAATAACTTATTTTCGTCCCGCTTTGCTTCTTTTCTTAATCTATAAATCCTTGAATATTCAGGATTCTTCTTTCTCCGTTTACTTTTCGTGAATTTTGGAATAATAACGTCTTCCACATAACAATCTAATTCATGCAATACAATATTTGATGTTAATGGACTAACTATTCCTCCTTGAGGAGTGCCTGAGTAACTTTGATAATAAACCCAGTCCTCTACATACCCTGCTTTGAGCATTTCACGAAAGAGTTTTAAGAAACGATTGTCATGGATTTTCTGGCTTAGTAGCTCTAAGACATTTTGGTGAGAAATGTTGCAAAAACATCCCTTTATGTCACCCTCAATGAACCATTTTGTGCCTTTCCATTGATGTTTGATTTGTTGTAGGGCGGTGTGGCAGCTTCTACGGGGGCGGAAGCCGTGGGAGTTATTCCTAAATTGTGGTTCGTAATAGGCTTCCAATATCATCCGTATTACTTCCTGTACCAACTTATCTGACCAGTTAGGCACGGATAATGGGCGCATTTTACCATTCTTTTTTGGAATGTAAGTCCTCCGACTTGGTTTCCATTGGTACGTTCCTGTTCGGAGCTGTTCAATAATTTTGTCAATTCTTGCAATTGACATCCCTTGAATAGTATCCGTTGGGTCTGTACCTAATGTAGTTGCCCCTTTGTTTGCGTAGATTTTACCATACGCCATAAGGAATAAGTCTCTGTTTCGCATGTTACGATAGACTCGTTCCAATGGAAGTCCTCTTTGACCTCTGGATTGAACGACGCATAAATAGTTTTCAGCTAGGAGCATTGCGCTTGTCTGTTTTAATTATTGCGTTTTGGATTACCTGCAACCCTTCGCCATGTAGTAGGCTTTCCCTACCTCGGACTACTACGGTTGCTCCGTAGTCATAGGACTCTCGTCCCTTAGACCATCCCCAATTCCGTGATGCGATGACGTATAGACTAACTTAGGTTGCCTGTTTGTTTCCTTGCTATCTTTCATTAAGATTTGCTTCTCTGATTTGGCTACTACAAGACCACATATCTTTCTTGTAGTATCAGTAGAACAGCAGGTTATAGTCAGTCTTCCTACTGGCGATTCTTTGCACGCTGGAAACTGGACTTTAAGCAGTATAGCTTTAACCTTATTAATCAGAACTTGCCAATCCGTCTTGAAAATAGCTGACTTCTCTCAAAAAGGCTTTACACAGATGCTATGTTCACATTCCCCTTTCGGGACATGCTAACTGTGTTGTTCTCGTCAATAGTTGCCAAAATTGACGCATCTTTGATGAATCATCGCACCCGTTAGTGGGCGCACTATAGACAAAAAGTTGTCACATCTAAAAAAAGCTGATACTGAATTTCGCATAATCACCAAAGAGCGAAGTATTTCTCCATTTATTAGTTAATAATCGCTTTTATTCTGCTCAAAACGGTTGTTTTTTCGCTACCCAAAATAAAGCCATGAACTTCGTACCTCAGATAGCGAATACGAAGTATAAAACTATAACTGGATTAAACTTAAAATCCATAATTTTAGATTAGGAAATACTATATAAATCCAAGAAATTACTATTAATCAATTGGGACTAAAGGCAAAATCCTTTCGACCGTTTTCGCTGAGACAAATTTTTTATTAAAGCAGCCTTATCGGCCTATTTAAATAAAATTAAAAGAAGTAATTTGCCCAAGAATGCTAATAAAAAATGTACTGTTACGAATTTCGTGAAATAGCCATAAATCTATAAAAAATATGACCTTAAACACCTTTACTGATTTGAATGCACCTGTCGCATTAATTAAATTTGATGACTTAGAAGACCGTCATCCAACCCATGCTTTAATAGAAAATACGGACTTAGTTATCATCCGATATGATGAAACCGTTTCCGTTTTGTATGGGCGCTGTTTGCATCGAGGCGCATTACTTTCAGATGGACATGTAGATAAACGAGATAATCTAATTTGTGGAGTCCACAACTGGGATTTTCGAATTGATACTGGAGTTAGTGAATATGACCATTCAGAGGCTTTGAATAAATTTAAAGCTGCTATTCATGAAGGCACCGTTTATGTGGACAAAGCTGATGTCGTAGCCTACGAAGAATTACATCCCCAACCTTTTAAAAGAGATGAGTATCTCGGTACTTATGCGGATACTCACCCAGAGAATACAGAACCTTACACTTCCTACATTAAAGAATTGGCACAAAATGGCCTTGAAAATTGGGGACATCATGGTAAATCTGCCTCTATGGGGGTCGAAAGAAATACTTTACCCAAATGGGAAAACATTCAATTTTTACCCGCTCAATTATCCCGTCGCCCACTTTTAGATGAGGAAAAGGTGAAAACGAAAGTGGTCATAGGGCCGAATGCTAAAAAGCCTTTGAAATTAGACATTCCCCTCTTTGTTTCGGATATGTCTTTTGGGTCGCTTTCTAAAGAGGCTAAAATTGCGCTGTCAATGGGCGCAGAGTTAGCAGGGACGGGTATTTGCTCGGGAGAAGGAGGTATGTTACCCGATGAGCAAGCAAATAATAGTCGATATTTTTATGAACTGGCTTCCGCTCAATTTGGTTTTTCATGGGATAAATTAGAGAAAGTTCAAGCTTTTCATTTTAAAGGTGGACAAGGGGCAAAGACAGGTACAGGCGGGCATTTGCCAGGTTCAAAAGTAACTGAAGAAATTGCCTCAGTTAGAGGTTTAGAAGTAGGTCAAACAGCTATTTCCCCTGCTACTTTTCCTGATTTTCATGGCGTGAAAGATTTTAAGAAATTTGCTAAGAAAGTTAGAAAAGTAACAGGAGGTATTCCCGTTGGATTTAAAATAGCTGCCTCTAGAATTGAAGAAGATATTGATTTTGCTTTGAAAGTAGGCGTAGATTATATTATTTTGGATGGTCGAGGTGGTGGAACAGGTTCTGCCCCAACTATTTTAAGAGATAATATTAACGTTCCGACAATTCCTGCATTGGCAAGAGCGAGAAAACATTTGGATAAAAGAAAGGCAAAAGGCGTTACTTTGGTTATCACAGGTGGATTAAGGGTGGCAGAAGATTTTGCAAAAGCCATGATGATGGGCGCAGACGCAATTGCGGTTTCTAATTCTGCTTTACAGGCGATTGGTTGTTTAGGGATGCGTGCTTGTAGTTCAAATAATTGTCCAGTCGGTATTGCTACTCAAAAAGAAGATTTACGTGCCCGATTAGAAATTGAAAAATCTGCTAAGCAGTTACATAATTTCTTTGATGCAACGAATGATTTGATAAAAGTCGTCGCAAGAGCTTGTGGACACGACCATGTAAAAAAATTCAATCAAAGTGATTTAAGTACCTTCGATTATGATATGCATCGGTTGACGGGAATTAATTATGCTGGTATGGTTAGTAACGAGCAAAGATAAGCGATTAAGCTTCTTATATTAATTCACTAATTTTATATCTAACTGAAATGGCAACGATATTTGCTTACTTATTTTATACCTATTTACTCATAGGCTTCTTATTTGGACTTTGGTTTGTTTTCAAAGGCGTCGGGAAAATGGACGCCGCTACTAACTCAGCAAGTTG
>CALFWI010000301.1 GCA_937928615.1 uncultured Saprospiraceae bacterium
GTACATGGCAATTAAACGACCCAAACTTTGTGGGGTAATTTTTTTAAGGAGAATAGAATTCGTTGGTCGATTGCCTTCAAAGACTTTAAAAGGCGCTAGTTCCATGATTTCTTCCGCAGATTTGCCCGATTTTTCTAAATCTGCTACAACTGTTTCCATATCCATGCCCATCATTAAGGCTTCGGTTTGGGCAAAGAAATTGGAGAGTAAAATATTATGGTGGTCACCAATTGGATTTTGACTCTTTACAGGCGCAATAAAATCACAAGGGATTATTTTAGTGCCTTGATGAATCAATTGGTAAAAGGCATGTTGTCCATTCGTGCCAGGTTCTCCCCAAAGAATAGGGCCTGTTTGGTAGCTTACTTTTTCGCCACTTCTATCGACATTTTTGCCATTACTTTCCATATTGACTTGCTGAAAATGTGCGGCAAATCGGTGCAAGTACTGGTCATAAGGCAAAATAGCTTCGGTTTCCATTTCAAAGAAATTGTTATACCACACCCCAATTAAGGCTAATAAAACGGGTAAATTCTCTTTAAAAGGGGCAGTTTTGAAATGATTGTCCATTGAGTGCAATCCTTCTAATAGTCCTTCAAAATTTTTATAACCAATCGTACAGGCAATAGATAAACCAATCGCCGAAGAAAGCGAATAACGACCACCAACCCAATCCCAAAAAGCAAAGATATTTTCTTTAGCAATCCCAAATTCAGTAACCGCTTCGATATTCGTAGAAACCGCCACAAAATGTTCTGCTACAGAACTTTCATTGAAAGCATATTCCAAAAACCAAGCTTTCGCAGATCGTGCATTGGTCATTGTTTCTTGGGTCGTAAAAGACTTAGAAGCGATAATAAAAAGGGTTGTTTCTTGGGATAATTCTTTGAGCGTTTCCGCAATATGTGAACCATCCACATTAGACACATAATGGACTTTAATATTTGGGTGCCAATAAGGTTTTAGCGCCTCGGTGGTCATCACCAAACCTAAATCTGACCCACCAATGCCAATATTCACCACATCCGTAATCGGACTTCCCGTATACCCTCGTAACCGTCCAGATAATAAATCCGTCGAGAAATTTCTAATTTGTGTTAAAACACCTTTCACTTCTGGCATCACATCTTTGCCGTCTACTTCAATCGCTTCCTCTGATTGATTCCGTAAAGCTACATGTAAGACTGCTCGATTCTCCGTTTCATTGATGACTTGTCCACTATACATTTGTGATATCGCATCTTTTAAATCCACTTCTTCTGCTAATTGCAATAATAAATCTAGCGTTTCTTTAGTAATTCTATTTTTGGAATAATCCACCAATATATCCTCAAAAGTGGTAGAAAATTGCTCAAAACGTCCTTCCTCTTTTGCAAATAAATCCTTCATTTGCACATTTTCCATTGTCTGAAAATGAGCTTCCAATGCTTTCCATGCTGCTGTTTCCGTTGGATTGATTCTTTTTAACATATTAGTAATTAGTGACTAGTGAATAGTGATTGGTTGAATGGCAATCAAAACCAATTTTTAGTATTATTTTAACTCAAATTGCGAATAACTGTTAGATTGCTATATTAGTTTATTGTTATGGTGATAGATAACCTTTAATACGGTATTTTTAACCCCATTAGCAATATAACCAGCAAACAATAGAACTATTTCAACTTCTCCGCAACTTAGATTCTTTCAATTAAAATTAGTAGTAACGGTAAATAATTTGGTATTACTGCAACAAAAAGTGATTTTCTGCGCAATCTATGTCAGGATTTTCTACTATTAAAACTGGTAGCACCCGATTTATCCTGTTCGGTAACAAGGTCTTTAAGCCTTGGTTTGTTTGAAATACCATGCGCCAACCTAAAGGTCGGCGAACAGAACAGACTGAAGTCTGTGCTACCAGTTTATTCGGATTTTTTACGATCAATTCCATTTTTAAAAAAGCCAAACAACAGGTTAATAAGAGGTTAACCTATATACCAGCATTTACAAGATGTTATTCTTTTCTTACATTTGCGGTGCATTTGCCTTTCTACACATAAATTTGAAGGCGCAAAGAAAATAAAAATTAAGGATATTTTGAATGTAATACACTTTAATGATTTATTAAATAAGTTAGTTTTGCAAATAATTACCATTGTAAGCAATACTTAAAGGAATTATGTTTTGTAATTAATTGAATTATTTGATAATTGTATGGCTACTAATTTAGATTTTGTTGCTAATACTTTTATCTAATCCATTATACATCAGTTTCAATTGTCCATTTAATAGTCAAATAACTAAACGGTCCGAGTAATTACCACGTATGACCAATGACTATTGACTAATAATCTAATGACTAATAAATATGAAATCTCTTAGAAAACCAGAAACGCTAGCAGGTTGGCTCGTCTTTTTAATCGCTTTTGTCGTCTATGCAATGACAGCAGAAAGAACGGGTAGTTTGTGGGATTGTGGCGAATTTATCACGGGCGCTTATAAATTAGAAGTCGTTCACCCCCCTGGCGCACCTTTATTTATGATTGTAGGTAGAATGTTTACTTGGGTCGCTGAGTTAATCTCTAATGACCCAGCGGATATTGCTTTTGCCGTCAATTTAATGTCAGGCGTTGTGTCTGCTTTTGCAGCTATGTTTGTTTGTTGGTCAACGATTACTTTAGGTCGATTGGCATTAGTCGGTAGAGACCGTGAACCAGATACGGCAGAATCTTATGCTTTAGCAGGTTCAGGCTTAGTAGCAGGTTTAGCTTCGGCATTCTGTATTTCCATTTGGTTCTCTGCGGTAGAAGGCGAGGTTTATGCCATGTCTACCATGTTTACCGCCATGACTCTTTGGGCAGTTATCAAATGGTATGGTTTGCCAGACGAACCAGATACCGATAGATGGTTGGTATTGGCTATTTTTTCAGCGGGTCTTTCTGCGGGGGTTCACTTATTAAGTTTATTGACTTTCCCTGCCTTAGCTTTATTCTATTACTTCAAGAAATATAAAAATGTCAACCTTTTAGGAATGGCTATTGCCTCTATTATAGGATTAGTTTTTATTGTTTTTATTCAAAGTGTCATCATCTCTGGAATTCCAACTTTATGGGCATTAATGGATAGATTAGCGGTAAATACCTTCGGCATGCCTTTCCACAGTGGATTATTATTTGTGTTAATGATCATTGGTGGCTTGATTTATAGTGGCTTAAGATATGCACATAAACATCAAAATGGCTTAGCACAAAAATTAATTGTAGCAGCTAGTTTGGTCATTATTGGGTTCTCTATTTTTGGTGTAATTGTGATTAGAGCAGATGCTAATACACCGATTAACATGAATAATCCTGATGATGCAATGCGTTTAGTGCCTTATCTAAATCGAGAACAATATGGAGAAAGAGCCTTATTAAGTGGACCAAATTTCACGGCTTCTCCACAAAAAGTAGAAGAAGAAGATAGATATGGTAGAGTTGGAGATAAGTATGAGATTGTAGATAAAAAGATTTCTTATGCTTATGCAGCCAAGGATAAAGTGTTGTTTCCAAGAATGAGTGATAATAGTCAAGGAAGACCAAACCTATATAGACAGTGGGTTGACAAACAACAAGGAGAACCAACCTTTGCAGATAATATGAAATTTATGTTTGCCTACCAATTTGGCTGGATGTATTTCCGTTACTTTATGTGGAATTTTGCGGGTAAACAGAACGCCGAACAGGGTTTTTATTCTTGGGACAAAAAAAGTGGACATTGGTTATCTGGTATTAAGCCATTAGATGAAGCTCGATTGTATAATATGGACGCTTTGCCTACTTCTATGAAACGACATCAAGGAACGAATAAATACTACTTATTGCCCTTATTATTTGGTTTACTAGGCTTGTTTTTCCATGCAAAAAATAGAGGAAAGGATTTTATGGGGCTACTAGCGTTATTCATCATTACAGGACTAGGTATTATCGTTTATTCCAATCAGCCTCCGAATGAACCTAGAGAACGGGATTACGTACTGGTCGGCTCCTTCTTTACCTTTGCCATGTGGATTGGGATGGCTGTATTGGCCTTATTTGAAATCTATAGGGAGCGAGTGAAAAGTAATTTACCAGTAGGTGCCATAGCTGCAACTGCCATTGTTTTGATAGCACCGTTTTTAATGGGCTTCCAAAATTTTGATGATATGAGCAGAAGACATCACACTGGCTCTAGAGATTATGCCAATAATTTCCTACAATCTTGTGATGAAAATGCAATTATCTTCACCTACGGTGATAATGATACTTATCCATTATGGTATGCGCAAGAAGTAGAAAATATTCGTCGTGATGTAAGAGTGGTGAATTTAAGTTTAATTGCGGTAGATTGGTACATCAACCAATTAAACAGAAAAGTAAATGATTCCCCACCGATTAAACTCACCCTTACGCCTGGCCAAATTAGAGGTTATAAACGAAACCAAGTTTTTGTAGACCCTTATAAAAACGGCCCTAGAATGAGTGTCAAGGATGCCATTAAATTTGTCAATGAAGACCATCCTGTTCCAGTAAGTAGTGGTCGAACACTAGAAAGTTATTTACCAACTTCTAAATTTTCTATTCCTGTTAATCGAAGTTTAGTTCAACAGAATAACATCGTTAAGGATTTAGGAAATGTAGTAGATGCAATTAATTTTGATATTAATAAGAGTTATGTCTTAAAAGGAGATTTAGCAGTAATGGACATCATTGCCAATAATGCATGGGAAAGACCCATTTACTTTGCTGTAACGGTAAGACAAGCTTCTCTATTAGGTTTAGATGAATATTTACAGATGGAAGGCCTAGGGTTAAAGTTGATTCCTGTAAAAGCAGGAAAAGACCCATTAGTACCAGGCGTATTAGGAAAAGGAAGAGTAGATGCGGATAAAGTTTATGATAATGTAATGAATAAATTCATGTGGGGTAACTTTGATAAATACGAATTATTTGTCGATAAGAGTTATGCTCCAAGTGTTCAGAGTCATCGTTATATGATGTTAAGAGCCATACAGGAATTTATTAGAAAAGGCAACAATGCAAAAGCAGTAGAATTATGCGATAAGTATTTTGAAGCCTTTCCAAATATGAATTTCCCGTATGATTATAATGCTTTTTACTTTATTCAATCTTATATGACTGCTGGTTCGCCAGATAAGGCCAAAAAACATGCACTCATATTAGCGCAAGAATCGGCAGAATATTTGAACTTTTATCAATCGCTGGATCCAAGTGATTTGGCTGCAGGATTTACAAGAGATCAGGGATTAGCTCGAAATGCCAAATCAAGTTTAGAAGGCATGTCTAAAGAATTGGGTGACCAAGCATTTACCGATCAGATTAATCAGATTTTTGCCAATGCAGGGAAACCTGTGTTGAATTAAAATTAATTGTTGAATTGTCAAATGGTTAAATTGCTATAAGGCTAACAATTTGACCATTTGACAACAAAACAATTTTAAAATATCCAGCATAAATATTTTTTTTCTATTATATTTGTGTTCTGAAAGATAAAGATTCCTTTATTTTTTCAACTCTCAAGGCGACAAATCTTATTTAAAATTTAAGATACAAGAACCTAGTAGGGCTTAACTGCGCTACTAGGTTCTACTTTTATTAACAATAAAGAGTAGAGATTAGAGAGCAGAGAATAGAGATTAAACTCAAAGCAGTTAACACATCTCTATTCTCTGTCCTCTACTCTCTCTTCTCAAATTAAAATTATGGAAGCATTAGATCAATATTATGTTGACAAGCTGAATGAAATTGCAGAAGAAGTTCAAGCTTCTGAGGAGTTAGCAACGTATTTAGAGGAAGAAGAAGAGTCGGATTATAAATTAATGCAAGAGATGTTTGAGCCCAAAATTGGGGCGATTTATGAATCTGTTTCTGCTTATTACCCTTTACAATTAATTGCTTTAGAAAAATATTTATTAGACGAGCGATTTGAAGGATTGTATTTACCTAAAATCATTGGTTTTACGGTTTTAAGAGGGGAAATTAATGACCGTTATAAATACATTTTACCACAAGACCACTTTAAGGATGTTTTGATGGCCATTTGCAATTCTGCTAACTTTGACATTATTCGCCAACGGATTGGACAGAGTGTACAAATGGGTTTTGCTTTAAGTAGTGATATCTGGATTACCAACTTATTAAATGAGGTAACCAACAAAAGGATCAATTACTTTTTGCGGAATATGAAAAAAGATAATTACCGTATTTTAAAGGAAAGAATTGCTGGTTATAATCGGTATAAGCGACAATTTAAATCTGCTAAATACTTATCAGCCGTTTTCCCAACCAACATGTCGGAATTAAAGATTTTATTTACTTCTTTAAAGTCCTTTTTATTACACCGATTAGAGTTAAAAGCGAATAACGAAAGTTTGATTTCGCCAATAGCTACTTTTTTGAGTAATGAAGATTTTCAAAAAACAGATGAGATTGTAGAAATCTTATGTTTGTATGCTAACTTCTGGGAATTAGATAAAGACTATATGGCCCACCTAAGTGGCGTATTCAATAAGGTAAGAACAGAGATTCCTGATTTTTCTGAGAAATACTTGACTTACCTAATGTTCTTGCAAAATAGCTCATTAGATGTGGATGCAGCGGCTGAAAATAGAGTGTCGGCTATCGTTTCTAGAGATATTCAAGATGAATTGACTGAATACTATAACTTAGTAGAAACTATTCACACAAAAGGCTACTTAGAAGAAGCGACTATCGAAGAAGTCCACACCTTCTATAATGCGCACGAAGGTCGTTCTTTAATCAATGAATGTGTTAGAAAAGTAATTTATGGGTATTATACCCGACTAATTACGAATTTAGAAGAAAGAGATTATAATGAACTGATTAACCTCGCTAGAAAAAGTTATCCTGTTTACATGAAGATTTTTGGTAATCAGCAATTCAATCAGGATGTCGAAGATTCTAGTATGGTTTATATCAAGAAATTATTAAAAAGATATACGGATAAACGGGGTAAAGATTACCAAGATATTAAAAAATTCGTTGCTTCTACTTTTGTAGAATTAGGTTTTATGAAGGAAAAAGAAGTCGTGGAGTTATTTAAGACTCGACGGAAGAAGAAGAAGCCTACGCCTACGGCGAAGGAAGTTTTTTAATAACTTCTTTACGAGTTTAATAAAAATGGCTTGCAGACTGTGGTTTGTAAGCCATTTTTTGTTTTGATTTTATATTTTCTTCGTTCTCTGGCACATCATTTGGTAAAAACAAAGCATTATTACCTAAATCCAAAAATCTTCCATTTTTTCTAAAATAACCTGCGTAGACGAACTAGGAGGATAGGTTGTACGGATTTAACGGACTAGGCGGATTTGAACTGATTTTCCTTATGACGTATTATCGTTTTTATGCCGTGTAAGATATAGGTTGACTATTTTCTTTTTACGGATAAACCTCGACGACTAATTCTATTTCCACCGCTTGTCCTCTTGGCAAAGTCGCCATACCAACTGCCGCACGGGCATGCTTCCCTCTTTCACCAAAAACTTCTACCATTAAATCTGAAAAACCATTAATTACCTTAGGTTGTTCGATAAAGGACGGGTCAGAGTTGACCATGCCTAATACTTTGACAATCCGTTTTACTTTCCTCAAATCTCCAAGCATTGTTTTTAAAACTGCTAATTGATTAATGGCGGTCAATCTAGCACCTTCATACCCTTCTTCAATCGTGACATCTTGCCCCAATTTTCCTGTAATTTCTGTGCCATCTGCTCTTTTAGGTCCTTTGCCCGCTAAAAAAATAAGATTGCCCGCTCTAACGCCATTGACGTAATTAGCGACGGGTTGTGGTGGCGGAGGCAGCGTAATGTTTAATGCCGCTAATTTTGCTTCTGGGTCATAACTATCCTCAATAATCACTTTTTCGACTTGTTCTGCACAGCCTACAATTAACAGTAACATAAAAAGGAAAGGATAAAAAAAGGTCGTCGTTTTGTTCATAATGCTAATGATTGATAGGAGTTGGTTTCGTTTTAATTGAATCAACAAGATAGTAATTTTTATCAGAATTGGTGTATCCACGTTATAAATTAATCTTTGTTAAAAAATAAAGGAACGCGAGTAAGTTGATTCCAATTATCAAATTCGGATTGTTTTAAACAACCAATTTTTACCTGATTACCTATCCATACAAACCAAAAAAGGGGTTTAAAAGGAACGCAATAAATCTAGTTATTACGTTCCTTTTACCCCCCCCTTTTCTACATTCTTTCCGTTTGATACGGCAAAATTTATTGAGCGTTTATCGCTTAACATTTTTATTTTTCTAAAACAAAGTCCCTGCCCGTGTAGGTGGTACAATTCCCAAATGCTGATAAGCTTTTTCTGTTACCGACCGACCTCTTGGCGTTCGCTGTATAAAGCCTTCCATAATTAAAAATGGTTCGTGGACTTCTTCAATAGTACCTGCTTCTTCGGCTACGGCGGTGGCTATGGTTGTCAATCCAACGGGGCCACCTTTGAATTTTTCAATGATGGTCATTAAAATTTTATTATCCATTTCATCCAAGCCACTGTCATCTACATTTAAGGCTTCTAGACCATATTGGGCAATTTTTACATCAATGGTCCCATTGCCTTTAATTTGGGCAAAATCTCTAATTCTACGCAATAGCGCATTGGCAATCCGAGGTGTTCCACGACTACGACGTGCAATTTCTAATGCACCACCGTCTTTTATAGGCACTTTTAAAATACTTGCGGAACGTTTGATAATACCGACTAAAGTAGGCACATCATAATAATCTAAATGGCAAGTAATCCCAAATCTAGCCCGCATTGGTGCGGTTAATAACCCCATTCGAGTAGTTGCCCCCACTAAAGTAAATGGATTCAAGGCAATTTGAATACTTCTGGCATTTGGCCCACTATCAATCATAATATCTATTCGATAATCTTCCATTGCCGAGTATAAATATTCCTCTACGACATTATTCAACCGATGAATTTCATCAATGAATAAAACATCGCCTTCATCCAAATTCGTCAGTAAACCTGCTAAATCACCTGGCTTTTCCAAAACTGGTCCTGAAGTCATTTTCAATTCAGCGCCCAATTCACTAGCAACAATATGAGAAAGGGTTGTTTTACCTAACCCAGGAGGCCCATGCAAAATTACATGATCTAATGCTTCGCCTCTTTGCACAGCCGCTTGGATAAATATTTCCAGATTGTCCACAATTTTAGGCTGCCCACTAAAATCTTTGAGCGATTTTGGTCGCAATGCCTTATCTACTTGTTGTTCTTCGCCAGTATCCTTTTCGCCCGTTGGGTCTAGATGTGGGTTTTGCATTTATTCTTTTTCAATTTTCAAAACGAACCTATTGCTAATCTAATTGAAAATACAATTTGAAACAATGAGTTTAAGAATCACAAATTTAACATAAAAGATTTATCCATCAAACCTTTTAAGCCTTATTAGAAGGGATTTGAAGTTATTATCAGATTACTAATTTAGGTATCACTTCAATGGTCAACGAATTCCTCATTTCTACCTATCGGTAAACAGGCATCGTTTATCCTTCCTCCTTTTATTTATCCAACCACTTCTTGAAATCACTCACTCTATCTCGACTCACAATCGTTTCTAAGGCAGTTGTTGGCGCTAATTCTAATTTCAAACGGCTATTAAAATAAGTGTGAATTTTTTTGATGGAACTGAGATTGGTAATAATTTTTCGGTTGATTCTAAAAAAGTCGGCTGGATTGACTACCTCGGCTAATTGGTCAAGTGTATAGTCCAGATTATGCCGTTTTCCATTTTGTTGGCAAGCAAAAATCAATCCTTCATCGGAATAAAAATAGGCAATTTCGGCTACTTTCAGATAAGTTAATTGCTGTCCAGTTTTTACCAAAAATCGTTCTTTATAGTCTTTTTTGGTGAGCGTACTCAATAATTGTTCGATAGCAGAATTATCTACTATTTTATTTTTGTTTTGATGATACTTATCGTATTGACAAAGTGCCTTTTCTAACTCTTCAGGGTCAATTGGTTTCAACAAATAATCTAGACTATTCACTTTAAAAGCTTGTAAGGCATATTCATCATAAGCGGTCGTAAAAACGATGGGCGAGGTCACTTCTGTTTGTCCAAAAATCTCAAAACTTACGCCATCTGCTAATTGCACATCCATAAAAATTAAATCAGGTCGCTTATATGTTTCCAACCATTCTACTGCTCCTTCTACACTATCTAAGACTTCCAAAATCTCACAATCCGCTCGATATTGTTTGACCATTTTTGTTAATCTTTTGGCTGCGGGTCGCTCATCTTCTATGATTAGTACTTTCATCTATTCGAGGTGATAAGGTTATGAGGTTAAAGACGTAATAATATCTGCCTAGTGCAGTCGGCAGTAAACAGTTTGCAGTTTGTCCATTCGCTTACTAATTAAGCTTTTAATCCTATGGAAAACTATCAATTAGTTCGTTCTTAATATACTTGGTTAATACTGCACTCTGCAATACTGCCAACTGTTTACTGCCGACTCCATTTCTTGACTTGAATAACCATATTTTTAGTCAATTCGTTCAATTCAAAACGAGCAACATTATATTTAGGTGCGCCCCATTTACTCCGAGCATTATTGGAAAAACCGTAAGGCTCGGTTGGCACACCAAATAAATTGGTATTTAATTGTTCATTGCCATTGACATCATGATAAACAGCGACCGAATAATCATTTCCAAAGGGCAAATTAGAAAAAACTACTGTTAATTCCCCTGTTTTTTCTACCAACGCTATTTTTGAAGCGATGTCTTTATTATCTTCTAGGAAATTTTCCTCGCCTTTGAAGACCGCAATCATTACTTTTCCTTCTGCTTTCTGAATATTTTGAATGGTTAGATTTAAGGTACTATTTTGGGCAGTAACTGATAAAGCCATTAATAGGAAAAAAAATAAGCTGATGGTGGAAATGCATATTTTTTGAAAAATCATGTTATTGGGTTTAAAAAGTATAGGTGAACTTCAGTTCACCGAATATTGCAAGGAACGGAAGTTCCCTTATACTATCAAAAATGAATGGGTACAATGGGTGTGGCTTTAATCTGATGTAGAAAAAATCCTGAAGGGATTGAACACAAATAACCCCGTATGAAATGCGGGGTAGCGTAATATTTGATGATTTTACAACTCTGAAAGAGTTGAACAATAATTTTCTTTTTGTTCAAC
>CALFWI010000302.1 GCA_937928615.1 uncultured Saprospiraceae bacterium
AGCAAATTTTAAGGACAAAGAAGAAGGATTAGGTCAAGAAAAGAATCGTTGAAAATTGTCTATTAGTGATTAGTTGATTTGTTAACTAAATTTAGCGTATCAGATAAAAGAAGGATACTTATATTTTAGTAAACAAATCAACTAATCATCAATTTTATTAAGCAACAGGAACCGGATTGTTACTTTTAATACCTAACTGAGATAAAGCACGTTCAGAAGCAATTTGTTCTGCACTTTTTTTATTAAAGTCATCTGCGGTACCTACTTTTTCCCCGTCTACCAATACTGCTACTTTAAAACGGTCTCGTTTCTCAAATTTATAGCGGGCTAGTACTTTATAAGCCACTGTATGGCCATTTTTTTGCGACCATTCTAGTAACTGACTCTTAAAGTTATCATCAGTAACTTCTAATTCGTGAATATCTAAGTAGCGACGAAGAATATTATTAATCACATATCTTTTGGTGCGATTATATCCTTTTTCTACATAAATAGCGCCCACCAAAGCCTCTACTGCATTCCCTAACATAGACCGACTTAAGCGGGTATTATTATACTCTGCTAAAAGTACATCTAAGCCCATTTTATCCCCAATCTGATTCAAGGATTTTCTTTTAACAATTTTAGAACGCATTTTAGTTAAAAATCCTTCATTGCTGTTTGGATATTTTTTAAACAAATACTCCGCAACAATCGTCCCTAAAACAGCATCTCCAAGATATTCTAATCGTTCATTGTTTTGAATAGCATACCCTCCTTTTTGAGAAGAAGTAGACTTGTGGAAAAAAGCCAATTTATACAAGCCAAGATTAGCTGGAATAAAACCAGTAATCCCTCTTAACCTGTGTGTAAATTGTTTGTCTTTGGAAAAATAATAATTGTAAATCTGCTTAAGTAAGCTCACACTCAATAATGTTTTAATAAAGAAATGACTTTAAATGATGCCACTTAAATGTCCGTACATCAGATAAAATTAATAAAGAATGATTGTACTGATGACACTATTAGTTTAACATTATTGACAAATAATAATTAATTATAAAGGCAGTTAAGGAATAGTTTAATAATAATTTTACATTTTGTCTCGCTTCCTACGACAGCTCAACGAGGAGGTTTTAGGGATGAGAAATATTGGGTTTACGAATATAAAATCCAGCATTCCTCATCCCTAAAACCCCTTTACGAGGCGGCGAAGCCGACGAGTAAAAATGTAAAGTTATTAAAATAGCGTCCTTACTTAAATAGCTGCTAACTAATTATTAGTTGTAATAACCAACCAATAAAAACCAGTACAAATCTATTATCACACGAATGAAAATTTGTGTAATAGAAATAGGTCTAGTTGACAAACAAACATCCATTTTGGGTTGACAAGCAATCCAAATAGTAGATTTTAATCGTTTCTCAAAAAAGTCTTAAAGGAAAGGGTCCATAGAATAAAGTATTCTAGAGATACCTAAGAGAAAAAATCTCTCAATATGAACCAAAGAACGTGGAGCGATTAATCAGGGGAAGTAGGCAGATTGATTAGTAAAATCTGGCTTAAGTATTCAAAAAATCTCTATACACTTTGCGGTGAATGCGGCTCCACCGCAAAGTGCCAAATCTAAGTAATTATAAGAAACTTTTTTTATAAAAAATAAATTATAATTGTAGAAAAAGATTTTTTCAAATACTTAAACCATCCTACAAAAACTAAATTCTCCTTGTTGGAATGGTCCTAATTCCTACGAATATTGTCTAAAAAATCCTAATAAATAGGAATTTTGCACTTTTTAGGTAATAAATGTATGGAAATTAGATGCAATTTATAAAAAAATCCTTAGACTTTCTTAAAAATTACGGAAGCATTATGTCCTCCAAAACCAAATGTATTGCTTAACATTGCATTTACAGTTTTTTCCTGCGCAACATTAAAAGTAAAATCAAGTTTATTATCAATCTCAGGATCGTCAGTGAAATGATTAATGGTAGGGGGAATAAACCCCTCTCTTATGGCAAGAATTCCAGCTACTCCTTCAACGGCACCAGCAGCACCCAGCAAATGTCCTGTCATAGATTTCGTAGAGCTAATATTTAAATTATAGGCGTGATCCCCAAAAACTTCTTTAATAGCCAGAGACTCCGCTTTGTCTCCTAAAGGCGTAGAAGTTCCATGGACGTTTACGTAGTTTATTTCATCAAGGTTCATTTTAGCATCAGCTAATGCTAATTTCATTACATTTTTTGCGCCCAATCCATCAGGATGTGGTGCAGTCATGTGATAAGCATCCGCAGTCATACCTCCACCCGCAACTTCTGCGTATATCTTTGCGCCTCTTTTTACCGCATGCTCGTATTCTTCTAAAATTAAGCAAGCGGCTCCCTCTCCTAGTACAAATCCGTCTCTATCTTTATCAAATGGTCGAGAAGCCGTTTTATAATCATCATTTCTAGTTGATAATGCTTTCATCGCATTAAAGCCTCCTATTCCTGTTTGGGAAACTACTGCCTCTGAACCGCCAGCAACTATTATTTTGGCTCTGCCCAATCTAATCGTATCCAAGGCAGCAATGATAGAATGCGTAGAAGAAGCACAAGCAGAAACGGTTGCATAATTTGGCCCCCTAAATCCATATTTAATAGAAATCAACCCTGCTGCAATATCAGGAATCATCTTAGGAATCATAAATGGATTGTACCTAGGTATCCCATTTCCCAAAGCTTGGGTCGTAACATTCTCTTCCAGTACATTCAACCCACCAATACCAGAACTAAAAATCACCCCAATACTATCCATATCTAAGGTGTCCAAATCTAGTCCACTATCTACAATAGCCTCCTCTGCGACAAACATCCCAAATTGGGTAAAAATGTCCATTCTACGAGACTCTCGACGATGGATTAAAGTGGAAGCATCAAAATTTTTGACTTCGCAAGCAAATTGGGTCTTAAATTTAGCAGCATCAAATCGAGTAATTTCATTAGCTCCACTGACACCGTTTTGTAGGCCTTCTGTAAATTCTTTTAAATTATTGCCAATAGGCGTCAATGCACCTAAACCAGTTACGACAACTCTTTTCATAAGAATTAATATTTTTTTGGGAGAAATAAAGGAAAAATTCAGTATAAATTTTAAAGTTTAGTAATAGACTTTATTCTAAAGAGGTTAGTGCTTCCAGAGCTCCAAGTTCTGGAAGCACTTCTCATACGATTTATTTTAGAATAAACACTAATGGATAAAACTTTCCTCTTTTTTCCACATATAGAAATGTTAATCAAATGTATTAATTTGATTAAGGTGGTCTTTTTAAAAGCTATAAAACCGCAAAATATCTACAAAAGTAAACACTTTACGGTTTTAGGTAGGTGTAATTGATAAATGACGATTTCTATTACGTTGGTATAAAACCAATAATAGCTGGTTATGGTTCAATTACTCCAGTTTTAAAGATGTCTTCTGCTATCTAGCAATTTTTTAGCCGTCTGTATTGTCTTCAATATACGTAATAGCATCACCTACTAGAGCAATCCTCTCAGCTTCATCATCAGGAATATTGATATTGAATTCTTTTTCGAATTCCATAATCAACTCTACAGTATCTAATGAATCCGCTCCTAAGTCAGTTGTAAAGCTCGCCTCTGGAGTTACTTCAGATTCATCAACTCCTAATTTGTCGATAATAATTTTTGTTACTGTTTCTGCTACGTTTGCCATATCAATTTTAATTTGATTAATTAAATGCGCTGCAAAATAAAACATTAGTCATTTGATAACCAAAAGATTAGGTTCTTTTTTTTACGCCTAAATACTTAAATGATTGATAACTAGACGAAAACATATTAAAAATAACATTTAGTATAAAATTCATCTCGGACTACCAAACATTCAAATTTATTACAATTTCGGAGGTTAATCCTAATAATTGACTGTTTAGATAAGGCTATGTCACTTATTTTAACATAATTTTAAGCCTTTTAGCTAATTTTATTTGGTTTTTATGATTTTAGCACTTTTTAAAAAAATTCTTTGCCAAAAAATAAATTTCAATCAATTCTCCATTTATTAAATCAATAATAATAAGGTCTTTTTTAAAAAAAATTGCTATTTCACTTTTATTCTAAATTAGAAGAATTACATTTGCGCCTTAATTATTGTACTTTTTACACTTAGTATCTTTTTTATTATAAATTTCACTTCCAATTATTACAATTATTTACTCGAGCAAAATAAATGAACCAATTCTTGGTTTTCAAAATAGAATCAAATTAGTATATCTCTTTTTCATCTCCTTCATTTATCTATTGAACTACAAAAAAAACTTGCGCATATGAAAATAGTCGATCATCAAAACACAAAAATTGTTGCTACTGTAGGACCTGCTTGTAGTTCCTATGAGCAATTACTAGCCTTAGCTACTGCGGGGGTAAACATATTTAGATTAAATTTTTCGCATGGTACACATGAAGACCACCTAAAAGTGATTCAACATGTTAGTGCAATCAACGAAAAGCATAGTTTATACATAGGTATTTTAGCAGATTTGCAAGGACCTAAACTAAGGGTTGGAAAAATAAAGGATAATAAATTATCTATCAAAGCTGGTGATATTTTAACTTTTGTAAATGAACCGTGTATTGGAGATAAAGAAAAGATTTACATGAGCTATCAACAATTTGCTCAAGATGTAAAAATAGGAGAAAAAGTATTAGTAGATGATGGGAAATTAGAATTTGAAGTTGCGGATACTAATGGAATTGATACCGTCAAACTAAAAGCACTTTTTGGTGGTGTATTATCTTCTAATAAAGGCGTTAATTTACCGAACACAGCAATCTCGTTACCATCTATGACGGAAAAAGATGAAAGAGATTTAGCCTTTATGTTAACCCAGCCTATTAATTGGATCGCGCTTTCTTTTGTTCGCTCAGGAAAAGACATGAAGCGGTTAGCGAAGAAAATTAAGGCAGCCAAGCATCCAGCAAAAACAATTGCCAAGATTGAAAAACCAGAAGCCATCACTAATATTGATGCCATTATTCGAGAATCGAATGCCATTATGGTAGCTCGGGGTGACTTAGGTATAGAAGTACCAATGGAACGACTTCCCACTTTGCAAAAAGACATCGTTCTAAGATGTAATCAGCGTTCTAGACCAGTAATTGTTGCTACGCAAATGATGGATAGTATGATTGAAAACCCCTCTCCTACTCGAGCAGAGATAACCGATGTAGCCAATGCGGTATTAGATGGAGCAGACGCAGTGATGTTGAGTGGAGAAACTTCTGT
>CALFWI010000303.1 GCA_937928615.1 uncultured Saprospiraceae bacterium
AAATACAACTATAATAAAATAAAATTTTTAAAAGTCCGCCTTAATTAAAACAACCTATTTATCCCCCTACACTATAATCCTTCATGAACAGTAAAGATTAATCCCAACCAAAATTTGGCTCGGTTATTGAATAACACATTATGTTTATTTATAATATATAAAATACCCTTTTTAAGGTATATTTTATCTTACTAATAAACTATCCAAAATTAACGCACTCAGATTTATTAAACAGGCTAAACTTGTAAAGATTAAGTCACGATAGACAATACATAACTATTTATTTATCAGCATTTTACTTAATCATTTATTTTATCCTTACAAGTAACAAATTTTTCATTACCACAAAAACGTTGTAAGAACAACACACCAGTTAATACTCTTCGTCCCATGATACGATTACTTAGTACCCTCACAAATACTATTGGTTTACTGCTGCTATCACCAATGGTTTTTGCCAATAATTATAATCTTTCTAATAATAATCCAACAGCACCTACTTCCCCTGAAATCAAACATAGAATGCTCCAAAAAGCAGGTGTTTTTGACCTCAGATTTACGGAAACGATGCGGCATGATATTGAAAGCTATACTATTAGAGGCAAAAAAACAACCCAAAAAATTATTGGTCGGGCTCAAATTTATTTTCCAATTATAGAAAATTATTTACGTGCTTATAACTTGCCCGAAGAGTTAAAATATATTACGGTTATTGAATCTGCACTGGACCCAAATGCTCGGTCTTCTGCTGGTGCAGTCGGTTTATGGCAATTAATGCCTGCTACTGCTCGCCGTTATGGCCTACTCATTAATAGTCAAGTAGATGAAAGAAAAGACCCACATAAATCAACACAAGCAGCTTTAAAATACCTTACTTTTTTAAATGAATTATTAGGAGATTGGACTTTAGCTGCGGCAGCTTATAACTGTGGTGGTGGTGGTGTTCAAAAGGCTATGCGTTTAGGAAATGGTACTGATTTCTGGACCATTAAAGCCCATTTCCCTAGTCAAACACAGCATTATATTGATCGTTTAGCTTGTGCAGTCTATGTGATGAATTTTTATGAAGATTACGGTTTACAAGCAACGGATACAGATTATTTAATGCAGTTTACCAAAGTAGCGACTATTTATAATGAACTTTCTTTTAAGCAAATTTCGCAGGCTATGGATATTCCTATTCCTATTTTAAAAAAATTAAATCCTTCTTATAAAAAAGAAATTATCCCTGATAGTACGGCTGGAAATTACTTGATTTTACCTAAAATGAAAATGACCAGTTTTATTAATTATTATAATAATTTTGTGGTTACGGAGTCTGACTCCGTGATTCGAGGGTGAGCGGTTGTTCGAAATAAGGAATGACACCCCAAAATCATACATCATAAATCTATCACGTTTTTATTTAATGGATTTATGATGTAAGATTTATCCCGTCGGAAAAGACGGGATGATTTATGATTTTTTGTCCCAATGTCAATCGCCCTTTAAACCTTTATACCTCTGCATCTCTTTACCTTTTTAATACAGCATTCCTGCAACACAAGCGGTCAAGAAACAAGCTACTGTACCGCCAATTAAAGATTTGATGCCTAATTCAGTTAAAGCTAATCTTTGACTCGGTGCGAGGGAGCTGATACCACCAATTTGGATACCAATAGAAGCAAAATTCGCAAATCCACAAAGGGCATAAGTTGCAATAATCATAGATTTTGGATGCAAAGTAATACCTGCTTCTCGGAAATTATTTAATTCGCCATAAGCTATAAATTCATTTAAAACCGTCTTTTGTCCTAATAGCTGACCGACTAATACAATATCCTGAGTCGGCGTCCCTAATAACCAAGCAAAAGGAGCAAAGACAAGTCCTAATAGATAAGTAAAACTAAAGCCTTCAAAACGATTACCTGTAGCATGCTTAATATTTTCATTCCAATCTCCTACCCTATCTCCTCCTACTAAAGCAGCACCTCCATTCACTATATCGGTCAACCACAAAAAACTAGCATCTACCATCGCAATTAATGCCGTAAAGGCAAGCAACATCACCCCTACATTCACTGCCAATTTCAGACCATCACTAATTCCTCTGGAAATCGCATCTAATAAATTATCTCCTACTTCCCCAGACATTTTTAATTCTTTGACCAAATCTGCTTTCTCTGTTTCTGGAAATAATATTTTCGCTGCCACAATAGCTGCGGGCGCTGAAATAATAGAAGCAGTCAATAAATGTTTGGCAAAATATAATTGCCGTTCTGGGTCTGTCCCTCCTAAAAAGCCAATATAAGCGGCAAAAACGCCCCCTGCGATGGTCGCCATTCCACCTGTCATTAAACAAAGCATCTCTGAACGAGACATATTTTCTAAGTAAGGCCGTACAACTAAGGGGGCTTCGGTTTGCCCAATAAATACGTTGGCTGCAGCTGCCAAGCTTTCTGGCCCTGACAATTGCATGGTTCGGGACATAAACCAAGCCATTCCTTTAATGACCCATTGTAGAATGCCAAAGTAATACAAAATAGCGGTGACCGCCGAGAAGAATACAATCGTCGGGAGTACTTGAAAAGCAAAAATATAACCGAAGGTGCTCATGTCTGTAACTAAACCACCAAAAATAAATTCTGCTCCAGCATTAGAAAAAGCTAAAATGCTTTGAAAGAATTTAGCCGCATAATCAAATAATTCTCTGACGAATGGTACCTTGAGTATTAATAAAGCCAATACAAATTGCAAACTAATACCAATGCCTACCGTTCTCCAATTAATTGCTTTTCGATTATTACTTAGTAAAAAGCAAATAAATAAGAGCACCGATATTCCTAAAAAACCTCTAATTATGTCCATTTAAGTTTATAATGGTTGATAAATTTTCATACAATCGCATCAAATGTAAGAATTTTTTGTGTTCCACCTTTTAAAATGAAAGGATTCCTTTAATTTTGCTAAAAATTTTCAATTTCAATCTATGCAGAAACCTTTTATTATAGGGATTACAGGCGGTAGTGGCTCAGGCAAAACCACCTTTATTAATGAATTAAAAAAAGATTTTAGTAAAAAAAAAATATGTATTATCTCCCAAGATGACTATTATCGCCCCATCGACCAACAACCCGTTGATAATAAAGGAGTTGAAGATTTTGACCAACCTAAATCTATTGATAAAAGTGCCTTTGTTAACGATGTAAAAAGGCTCATAAAAGGCAAAAGGGTCAAACGCTTGGAATACGTTTTTAATAATAAAGATGTCAAACCGAAGACCTTGGTGTTCTCCCCCGCCCCTATTATTATTGTAGAAGGGATTTTTGTTTTTCATTTTAAAAAAATGCGCCCCCTACTAGATTTAAAAATCTTCTTGGATGCCAAAGAAAATTTAAAAGTCATTCGCCGCATCAAACGAGATAGAGTCGAACGCAATTATCCTTTGGATGATGTACTCTATCGGTATGAACATCATGTGATGCCTACTTTTGAAAAATATATTTT
>CALFWI010000304.1 GCA_937928615.1 uncultured Saprospiraceae bacterium
GTCTGTTATGCTAATCTACAGAGTTTACAAAGATAATTGTAAAGAAAAAAAACAAGAAGCTTAGTATATTAATTAAATACCCGAATGTCGTAAGAATGTAATACTCATTGCCTACCAAACCTTTATTTATTCTTAGCTTAACGGCTATGGACATAACCTCAAAACATCGGCATAATTTTTTTAATGATAGCATCCATTACTATTTCAAATTTCAGCTTGGTATCTAAGGTCATTTTGCGTAACCAATTATGCCATAGTTTTAATCGTTGTTCGTCTTTAACAAAAGCAGTAGTAAAAATGGAATGTTTTTTTGGAAGGGAAGTTCCTCTTTGCTTAAAGGTATTAATAATAGCTTGTTTTAGTTGGATTTTATCATAGTCTCCGAATTCCAAAAGATAGTAAACATCATAAAAATCTTTCATTCTAGTATTGACTTCAGATAAACTTATCATCGCTTCAAACTTTTCTGCTATTACCGTTTCTATGTTATAAGAAAATAATTGAGGGGCTGGTAAATCCAAAATAGTAGGATATTCCATTTCTATAGGATTCGGTGTAATAATGTCTCCAAAACCAATATCTATTTGAAGCTTTTGACTCGTTTTACCAATAAAACCATTAATGGTTAACCTCACTCCTTGATATTTTCCATCTTTTACGATTTCTGCGGCTTTTATAGTAGTTGCGTCAAATATTACTGCATCTTTTGCACAAGTAATGGTAGTTATTTCCGAGAAAATAGTAGTCAAATTGGCTAATGCTGCTGGCGTTTTTCTTCCTAGAAAATCAATATCTTTGGTCATTCTGCTTTTTTCCTCAAACAAAGCGTATAAAAAAGCTGCCCCTTTTAGATAAAAAAAATCTTTATAACTAGATCTCGAAAGTCGATAAAGAAAGCGTTCTTGAAAGTATCGGATGAGTAATAGTTGATGACTTTTTCCTTCCGTTTTGGCAATTATGCGTAATTTATCTTTTATAGAAGCCTCATAGTTTTTAATTTTTTTCATAGTAATATGCTTAAATAGGTTTTTAAAGTTTTCTCTATTCTCAATTTTTTTCCATAATAAATCAGCTCGTCTAGATTTCGATTGGGTAGTTTAAGGTAATTCTTTAACACTTCATTCGTGGTATCCATACCAATCTTATTTCGGAAGCGTACTGCGTCACAAACAGATTTTTCAAGATTATAGATAGGAACTTCTATGCCTTCTATAGTTGTCTTAGTTATACCTATTTCAAAATATGGAGCACTCCAATAATATAATTTTATCGGGGGATAAGTTGGTAGTTTTACTTTTTGAGTTTTCTCTATAGCAACGTGATAATTAGCTGTTATAATATCTGTAAGCTCATAAACTGACCAAGCTGAAAAAAGGCAAAATACGCCATTTGGAACAATTTTACTAACATGAATGAATTCATTGTCGGCGTGCGTTTCTTTATAAAAGTACAAGCCTCTTTTTATGCTTTCTAATAGCCCATTTTCTACTAATTTCTTTATTTGATAGAAATTAATGCCTAGTTCAAATAGCTCTTTTGTTTTGATAAACCCATTTTGTTTTTGGAGTATGTTTTTTAATTCAAGAGATAACATTTTAATATTTTACTGCTAATATACACAAAAGCAGTATTTTATTTAAATTTCCATTGGTTTTTTTGATTGTTTACCTACTATTTTATTTTTTAAGTATTGGAACAACTTATATAATCCTAATTTTAAAATGGGTCATTTGACCCATTTTAGACCGTTTAAAATGATTAAAGAATTGCAAGTATTGGCAGACAAACATAAAAAAGCATAGTTAATGTTTGCTTGTTATTACCATTGAAAGATTGTGTCGTTACTAGCCTCGAAATTGATATAATCTTATTTAAAAATTAAATTTTTAGTCTAATCTAAAAATAAATTTAATTAAATCTAATTATTTTCCTATCTTTGCCCTAAAATTACGCTATAAGTGTGACTAAGTATCTCTCCAAAGGGTCAAATAAAGAAAAATGATGCGATATTTTTTTACAATAATTTTATTCCTCACGACTATCTTTTGTACTTCCGCTCAATCCGCAAGTATCCAAGGAAAAATCGCTCATGCTGGGGAACAACTAGAATATGCCAACATCCAAATAGTTGGTTCTGAATTAGGTGCTGTAACAGATTTAGATGGAAGTTATGCGATTAATAATATTCCACTAGGAGAATTAAGGGTAATTGCTTCTATGATTGGTTATGCATCAAAAGAACAACAAATCATTGTTGATGAAAACAATGCTACAATCAGCTTGGATTTTGAGTTAACCCCTACCCAAATTTTAATTGACCAAGTCGTAGTCACAGGCACTAAAACCTTTAAGCGCCAAACCAAATCTCCTGTTATTGTCAATGTCATTTCTAGTCAAATGCTGGATAATGTCCAAGCTTGTAATTTATCTGAAGGTTTAAAATTCCAACCAGGCTTAAGAGTAGAAACGGATTGCCAAACCTGTAACTATACCCAATTACGGATGAATGGTTTAGGTGGGGGATACTCCCAAATAGTGATTAATGGACGACCTATTTTTAGCCCATTGACGGGTTTGTATGGCATGGAACAAATTCCTGCGAATATGGTGGAGCGAATCGAAGTGGTTAGAGGTGGTGGTTCTGCTTTATATGGGTCGAGTGCGATTGGCGGGACGGTCAATGTCATCACTAAAATACCTAAGGAAAGTGGCTATGATGTCGGTTATACTTTGCAAAACATCAATGGGGGAGCAACCGATAAAATGTTAACAGGGAATGCGACGGTGCTCAATCACAAAGGCAATGGCGGCGTTTCTATTTTTGTCAATAATCGAACTAGAGATTGGTACGACCATAATGCCGATAATTTTTCAGAATTACCGAAATTAAAAAATAATTCCTTTGGCGCAAATCTATTTTTTCAACCAACAAACAATCAAAAATTAGAGATCAGTTTAAGTAGTATTAATGAATATCGCTACGGTGGAGAAATGGTTAATAAACCCGCACATTTAGCCTTACAATCGGAGGAAAGAACGCATGATGTCTTAATGGCGAGCTTAGATTATCAAATTAACTTCAACGAAGATAAC
>CALFWI010000305.1 GCA_937928615.1 uncultured Saprospiraceae bacterium
CAATAATTTTCTTTTTGTTCAACTCTTTCAGAGTTGGGAAATACTGCATAATCGGCCAATTTCCCGCATTTCATACGGGGTTATTGACGTTTAACCCATTCTGGGTTAGCAATTAGTACATCAAATTAAAGCCACACCCAAGCCAACAATGTCTAACTCCTTATTTTCGAGTACTTTATTACAAAAATTCAAGGTTCTAAATCCACCTGTTACCATAATCGGTATTTCGCTTTCTAGCCGTACGGCTTTAGCAAAATCTAAAAAATAGGCTTCTCTTTCTTTAGTGGATTTTTTGACTCCTTTTTGAGTAAAAAAAGTGACCTCCTCATAAGTTCCACCCGATATTTCTAGTAAATCTACGCCTCTATTCATTCATCTAAAGCCGAAGATAAGGAATAAATTATTTGTTGTCTCTAGAAGTTCCTAAATAAGGTAACTTTGCAAGGATATTATCGAATACTTTAAAGTGATTCAGGCAACTCAATCAATCACAAAAAAAGGATAATGCTATTAGAGCGTCAGATTGAAAATTGATAATTACGTGTCGGACACCTCAAAGGTGTCCGACACGTTTGGCTATCTCTTCATCAATTTTTTATCTGACGCTCTAATATCCGATAATTACTGACAAATTAAAGACTTTATAAATAAAGAAAATTTGTAATTTTACGCCGACTTGCATAAGCTAAATAATTTCATTTAATTTTTGAAATCCCTATTTGTTGGAATATGTTATCAGCTTCCAATGAATAATTAATTAAACCTAACCGTCCTATGCAGTATTATGACCAATTTGTTAAGCGGCACATTGGCATCGGCCAAGCTGATTTAGCCAAAATGTTATCCGTTGTCAAAGCAGATTCGCTTGACCAATTGATTGAAGAAACCGTTCCTTCGGCTATTCGCATTCATCGAGAATTAGACTTACCAGCAGCACTTTCTGAATTCGAATATCTAAAAGCGCTGAAAAAAATAGCGGAGAAAAATAAGGTCTTCGACTCTTTTATTGGAATGGGCTACCATGGCACCATTACGCCAGCGGTCATTCTAAGAAATATCTTTCAAAATCCAGGTTGGTATACGCAATATACGCCTTACCAAGCGGAAATTGCACAAGGTCGTTTGGAAGCTTTATTAAATTTTCAAACAACGGTTAGTGATTTAACGGGGATGCCCATTGCCAATGCCTCTTTATTAGACGAAGGAACCGCAGCAGCGGAAGCAATGGCGATGTTTTATAGCTTAAAAAATAAACGGAATAAAGGCGAAGCGATTAATCAGTTTTTTGTAGAAGATGGGGTTTTGCCACAAACCGTTGATATTTTAATGACAAGGTCAGCGCCATTGAATATCAAAATTGTTAGAGGTGATTGGCAAACTTTTGAAGCAACAGACAAAACTTTTGGGGTCTTATTACAATATCCTGCCAAGACAGGTGCAGTTGAAGATTATATAGCATTTTCTGAAAAGATAAAAGCACAGGGCATTTATTTAACTGTAGCTGCGGACTTATTAAGTTTAAGTTTATTGACGCCTCCTGGAGAATGGGGTGCAGATGCAGTGGTCGGTAATACGCAACGATTTGGGGTACCAATGGGTTATGGTGGGCCTCATGCTGCTTATTTTGCGACCCAAGAAACTTTCAAGAGACAATTACCGGGTAGAATTATTGGCGTCTCTATTGACCGCTTAGGCAATCGGGCCCTTCGAATGGCTTTGCAGACGAGAGAGCAACATATTAAAAGAGAAAAAGCGACGTCTAATATTTGTACCGCCCAAGCATTATTGGCGATTATGGCGGGCATGTATGCGGTGTATCATGGCGCAGATGGCATCAAAGCCATTGCCCAACGAACGCATCAAGCTACGATGATGTTGGAAGCCTATTTAACTTCAATGGGCTATCAACAAAATAATGACCATTATTTTGATACTTTGTCTATTGCCGTTGATAGCGCCACTAAACGAACCATCAAACGACTAGCCGTTGCTCAGAAAATAAACTTCTACTATGGTGCGGATAATACGATTCAAATAAACTTAGACGAGACGATTAGCAATGAAACTTTGCAAACAATCGTCGCCATTTTTGCGAAAGCTAAAAACCAAAGTCCGATGATGATGGGCTTGGAAATGGATGCATCTAAGATTCCTGCTAGTTTAGTACGAAGTAGTGCTTTCTTAACCCATGAAGTTTTTAATTCCTATCGGTCTGAGTCGCAAATGATGCGCTATATCAAATCTTTGGAAAATAAAGATTTATCCTTGACGCACTCGATGATTGCGCTGGGGTCTTGTACCATGAAATTGAATGCTGCCGCAGAATTGATTCCTGTTAGTTGGCCTGAATTTGCCAATATTCATCCATTTGCACCTGTCAATCAAACAAAAGGATATCAGCAAGTTTTTGAAGAATTGGAAGCTTATTTATGTGAATGTACGGGGTTTGCCGCTTGTTCTTTACAGCCTAATTCTGGCGCACAAGGAGAATATGCTGGTTTGATGACTATACGGGCTTATCACTTAGCGAATGGGGACAAACATAGAAATATTGCCTTAATCCCTTCTTCTGCGCATGGCACCAATCCTGCCAGTGCAGTGATGGCAGGCATGAAAGTAGTCGTTACTAAATGTGACGAACAAGGGAATATTGATTTAGCTGATTTAAGAGCAAAGGCTGATAAACATAAAGCTAATTTAGCGGCGTTGATGGTGACGTACCCATCTACGCATGGCGTATTTGAAACAGAGATTAGAGAAATTTGCCAAATTATCCACGATAATGGCGGAAAAGTATACATGGATGGTGCGAACATGAATGCCCAAGTTGGCTTGACCAATCCAGGGATGATTGGCGCAGATGTCTGTCACTTAAATTTACACAAAACTTTTGCGATTCCACACGGAGGCGGTGGCCCAGGAATGGGCCCAATCTGTGTGAATGAAAGTTTAGCGCCTTTCTTACCTAAGCATACTTTGGTAAAAACAGGTGGTCAAAAAGGAATTCCAGCGGTAAGCTCAGCCCCTTTTGGTAGTGCTAGTATTTTGTTAATCTCTTATGGTTATATCAAAATGTTGGGCTATGAAGGCGTAACGGATGCCACTAAATACGCTATTTTAAATGCCAATTATATTAAGGCTCGTTTAGAAAACGATTACCAAGTCTTATTTACAGGGGAACATGGTCGAGCAGCACACGAATTAATTTTGGATTTGCGTCCTTTCAAAAATCTAGTAACGGCAGAAGATGTCGCTAAAAGATTAATGGATTATGGTTTCCATGCGCCTACTCTATCTTTCCCCGTTGCAGGTACGATTATGATTGAACCGACAGAAAGTGAAGATTTACCAGAATTAGACCGTTTCTGTGCTGCCATGCTACAAATCAAAGCAGAGATTGATGAAATTGCCACTGGTGCTGCGGATGTCAAAGAAAACGTTTTACACAATGCCCCGCATACTTTAGCCCAATTAACGGCTAATGAATGGAACTTTCCTTATTCTAGAGAAAAAGCAGCTTATCCACTACCCTACTTAAAAGAACGTGCTAAATTCTGGTCTTCTGTGGCTAGAGTAGATAATGGGTATGGCGATCGGAATTTGATTTGCACTTGCCCTAGTATTGAGGAATATGCAGAGGAAGCAGTTTAATAAAAACAGTAGCTTAGCAGGCTGACCGAGAATGCGCTGATGTAATCACCAAATTTATGTCTTGCGCTGTAATGTTATAGCTGTTAAATCGACGTAAAGTTGTGTCTATTCGATTTAGCCCTAAAAGGGCGATATATCTTAACATAGGGCGCAAGCCCTATGAAAATAGACTACGAAAATAATCCAAGCCCTGAATGGGCGACATAATTTCGTTTTTTATGTCGCCCATTCAGGGCTAAACTAGGAATATTTACTTGCCATAGGGCTTGCGCCCTATGTTATAAGATTCTTTTGCTCTAGCTATTTATGCTTCTGAGCATAAGCCATCCCAGCCTTTGGGGTTATTAGTTGAGTAGCCACAA
>CALFWI010000306.1 GCA_937928615.1 uncultured Saprospiraceae bacterium
GTTTTTGCAGGATGGACAGGATTTGAGCCAGAACGTTTTTTGATATTGACATTGATATTGTAAGGAAGCTTACAAGTTTATATAAAGATTTAACGGGTGTTCTCATAGTATATGAATTGCGTTGTAGCTTTGGTTGCAGCGCAATTTCTTTTGGTAGAATTCCTTTTTTCCCACTTTGTATCCCAAAAAACTAAAACTATCGCTTCTCTCTGACACCTTACTTATTTCCCGCTCTATAAAGACAAAGTAATGGATTTAAAATTGCAGTTTTAAACTAAAAAGCCTATTTTTCCGTTTAGAATACAGTAGTTTATCCAGAAAAAAAATTTCATTAGGAGAAACCCTTCTGACAAAAAATTCATATATGAAATCACTCATTTATAGTATTTTTACCCTTTCTTTTCTTATTTTATTGGCTTGTTCAGAACCGCCAACCTATCCTGATGAGCCAATAATAGAATTTGTGAGTTTGTCTAAATCAAGTATGCAGCAAAGTTTTGTGAGTACAACTGATTCCATTTTGGTGACCCTTTCTTTTACGGATGGAGATGGAGATATTGGTTCAGAACCTGGAGATTCTTCTTCTGTTGTATTTTATATAGATAAACGTCAAGATGATTTACAACCACCTAGAGTCATACCAACTGTTGGAGATATTGGTGTTGGTAAAGGTATTTCTGGTAAAATTTTCGTCATTTTACCTACCGCTTGTTGTATTGAAATAGCTGGAAACACGACGTTTACTTGTGAAAGAAGACCAGGCGTTACGGATGAAGTCATCTATGAAATGTGGGTAGTAGATAGAGCAGGAAATGAAAGCAATAGGATTGAACTACCTCCAATTACACTTAGATGTGATTAGCATTTAATAAATGCAAAAAATAATTTTACTATTTCCCTCACTAAAATTTTCTTTGGGTAAGGGAACTATTAGGACAATCATCTGGTTATAGCAATATAAAAGGAACGATGAAAAAATATATTTATACCGTTCCTAATGCGCAAACCATGAAAACTTTTAGAAAAAATAAACGATTTAGTGTTAAGAGTAAGTAGAATAATGTAGGTTTGTGAAGTAGATATGCGATATTGCGTAGAGCAAAGTGGATTACACACTAAATCATTAACAATAAATAAACAAATTAAAGAAAACTATCCCACCCACTCTACGCTCATTTATAAAATAAATAATGAGTAAGAAAAAGAAAAAAAGTGTCAAAGGGCAAAAATTAGCCGCCCATACGTTAAGAATAGAAATAAAAAGATTATTCAAGCGAACTCCACAGAAACGATTTAATGCGAAACAGATTATTCGCAAATTAAAGTTAGCCAATTCTAGAGACTCTGTCCAAGATGCGCTCAACAAACTTGCCGAGAAAGAAGTCATCCGTTCGATTGGTGATGATAAATTCAAATTTAATATTGATGAAGTAGGTGGCCGAAATTTAAGTAGCGGCGAAAAAACGGTCTATGAAGGTCGGGTTGATATGACGCGTTCTGGTTCTGCCTATATTGTGATTGAGGGCTTAGAAGATGATATTCACGTTTCTTCTAAATATTTAAAGACCGCTCTTAATGGAGACACGGTCAAAATTAATACTTGGCATCCAAGAGGACGTAATAAACCAGAAGGGGAAGTATTAGCAATATTGCAGAGAGGGTCTGAATATTTTATTGGTACGTTCTCCAAATCTCAAAAATATGGCTTTGTCATGCCTGACAAACTCAATATGCCCGTGGACATTATTGTCTTTCCAGAAGAACAAAATGAGGCAAAAGATGGAGATAAAGTAGTGGTTAAAATTGTAAAATGGCACGACAAAGGAAATAAAAGTCCTGTCGGTACAATTACCTCTGTACTCGGAAAATCTGGAACTAGTGATATAGAAATGAAGTCCATTTTAATTAATAATGGCTTTAATTTAGCATTTCCTGAGGACGTGTTAGCAGAAGTGACCGCCTTCCCTGATGGTGTAGATGAGCGAGAAGTTGCCGTTAGACGAGATATGCGGACTATTGCGACCTTCACTATTGACCCCGTAGATGCCAAAGATTTTGATGATGCTTTATCCATTGAATACTTTGAAGATGGCAGTTGTGAAATTGGCGTTCATATTGCCGATGTCACCCATTTTGTAAAACCTAAAACCGCTTTAGATAAAGAGGCTTATTTACGGTCAACTTCGGTTTATTTAGTAGATAGGGTTTTACCCATGTTACCCGAAAAATTATCCAATGGGCTTTGTTCTTTGCGACCTAACGAGGATAAATATACTTTTTCAGCTGTTTTCAAGTTTGATGACAAAGATAAATTAGTCGGGAAATGGTTCGGGAAAACTTTGACCCATTCTGACCGTCGATTTGCTTATGCCGAAGCACAAGAAGTGATAGAAACTGGTGAGGGAGATATGGCAAAAGAGATTAAAGATATGGCTAGAATCGCTCGAAAAATGCGTAAACAGCGATTTAAAGAAGGAGCGATTGCTTTTGAAAGTGAAGAAGTTCGATTTAAACTGGATGAAAATGGCGTACCGATTGATGTTTATATTAAGGAACGAAAGGAGGCCAATTTATTGATTGAGGACTTTATGCTGTTGGCAAATAAAGAAGTGGCATTGTATGTCAATAAAAAGGAAAAGCCAGAAATTCCTTATGTTTATCGGGTACACGATTTACCAAATCCTGATAAAGTAGCAGAATTTGCTCGGTTTGCGTTTGAATTAGGCGTTAAGATGAATACGGATACGCCAGAGCAAATTGCTAAAAGTTATAATGACTTGGCTAAATTGGCAGAAAAAGATGATGCTTTAAAGCAATTGCAACCGATAGCTATTCGGACGATGGCAAAGGCGGAATACTCTACCGAAAATATCGGGCATTATGGCTTGGGTTTTGATTTCTATTCCCACTTCACCTCCCCTATTCGACGATATTCTGATGTTTTAGCGCATCGGATTTTATATCAAGTTTTGGAAGGCAAAAACTACCGAAACGATAAAGAAAAACTAGAAGCACAGTGTAAGCATATTTCCTTGATGGAACGAAAAGCGACAGATGCGGAACGAGAATCTATCAAGTACAAACAAGTCGAATTTATCCAGAATCATGTTGGAGAAGCTTTTGACGGCGTTATCTCAGGAATCATTGACCGAGGTATTTTTGTAGAATTGTCGCATAGTAAATGCGAAGGCATGGTCGGTTTTGATACCATGACAGAGGCTTTTGAAGTCACGGATGGTCGATTGAAGGCTGTTGGTCAACGAACTGGTACGACCTATAAAATGGGAGATAAAGTTCGAGTGGTGATTACGGATACGGATTTGCAGCGGCGGCAGATTAATATGGAATTTTCAGAGGATTCGACACTGACTGAATAGTATTTGGGTATCTTTTTTGACCCGAATTTTATGTGTAGATTCAGGTTTCAAAAAATAAATTAGTGTTTACGCTAAAATAAACCGTATAGAAAGAGCTTCTAGAACTTGATGTTCTGGAAGCTCTAAGTCTTTTAGCATACAACTATCAAATAACTATTAACTTTTGTACTTCATTAATCTAGTGGAAATTTAGAGCGACAGGTAAGAAATTGATAATTATCCGTGTCCCTTCACTAATCCGTGGTAGAAATTTCTACCACGGATTAGTGAAGGGATACGGATAAGAAACATTTTTAGAAAAATAGTGATTTTCTTTATCTCAATCTTTTAGCTGACTACTTATTAAAAACAACTTGCTCCTGTTTTTCATTAACTATCCATTAGAATCTTGTAATTTTGTCCCTCCTTCTTCAAAAAAGAATATAAAAAATGCAGTTAAATTTAGAAATAGGCGTCCCTAGTA
>CALFWI010000307.1 GCA_937928615.1 uncultured Saprospiraceae bacterium
GCCTTGTTTCAACCATTCCCCTGACCATTAAAAAGACACGTCCCAATACCTATTTTCCTCCAATTCATTATTAAAAAATAAAAATCATGACCGTAGCAGAAAGGCAATTATTAAAAACGAAAATCATTGAAAAAATTACGGAGACAAAAAGAAAGATAGGTTTATTAGAAGAAACATCTAAACCTATTTCTCCAGAAAATTCCATAGGAAGAGTGAGCAGAATGGATGCTATTAATAATAAGGGGGTCTCTGATGCTGCTTTAAGAAATGCGAAGAGACAGTTGAATAGCTTGGAACTGGCGTCAACTAAGGTGGATGAACCTACTTTTGGCAATTGTGCTAATTGTAAAAAAATGATTCAATCTGCTCGATTAATGTTTATGCCACAAAGTGCTTTATGTGTGAGATGTGCAAGGTAGGAAAACGGGGTTACTACAAAAGAAAACAGGGCACAAGCGTATGAGACGCTGCACCCTGTATAACCCCAAAAAACCAAATGAAAACAATTCTTATATATCTTAATAAAGCCGAAGCTTTTTTTATCGCTTATTAGTCGTTAATTTTAACTTTTTATTAGTCGTTGTAAATTAACTGTTGTGTCCAATTTCTATAAAAAATCAACAGTAGTCAACTATTATTTGCTAAAAAGTACAAATTCATACTTATATAACGAATTTTATGTTGTTTTGTTGAATTTTCTCAATGGAAATAATGATAACTTATCGGAGGTTTGTCCTTTAAAAGACAGGACAAATATGCTTGATGTGTCGGTGATTTATAGTTGCGGGTGCAAAATAAAGAAATTATTTTTAAATATTGTTTAAAATCGAATAAAAAGTTTTGGCAAAAGTAAAAAAAACATTTTCCTGTAGTGATTGTGGGGCTATGTCACCCAAATGGATTGGCAAATGCCCTGCTTGTGGTAATTGGAATACTTACCAAGAAGAGATTGTCAGTAAGCTCACCAAACAAGAGAAAAAGAACAAGGCGTGGAAACAACCTGACAGGAATTCACCTAAGCCTATTCCTTTAAAAGAAATCATTCCTACGAGCAAAGATAGGTTAGTTACGCCAGACGGTGAATTAAATCGGGTTTTGGGAGGTGGAATAGTTGGTGGCTCTATTGTATTAATTGGCGGTCAACCAGGTATTGGTAAATCAACTTTATTATTACAAGTAGCGACCTCTATTGAAGCCAAAGTATTATATGTTTCTGGAGAAGAAAGCGAGGAACAAATAAAAATGAGAGCGAACAGAATTGGCAAAAATCATGATAACTGTTATATTTTAACAGAAACCAATTCGAGTAAAATATTAAACCACGCACAGCAATTAAAACCTGACCTTTTAGTAATAGATTCTATCCAGACCCTTTCTTCTCCACATGTAGAATCTACGCCAGGCAGTATTTCTCAAGTTCGAGAATGTGCGGGGGAATTACAACGATTTGCCAAAGACACGAATATTCCTGTCTTTTTAATTGGACATATTACTAAGGATGGTTCCATTGCTGGCCCTAAATTATTAGAACATATCGTAGATGCCGTCTTACAATTCGAGGGCGACCAGCATTATACCTATAGAATTTTAAGAACTACTAAAAATCGGTTTGGTTCGACGGACGAAATGGGTATTTATGAAATGTTGGCGAATGGCTTAAGAGAAGTGTCCAATCCTTCAGAATTACTGCTTTCTCAAAAAGATGAAGAATTAAGTGGTAGTGCAGTAGCAGCGACCATAGAGGGGATGCGCCCGATGTTAATAGAAACCCAAGCTTTGGTTAGTACAGCCGTTTATGGAACGCCTCAACGGACCGCAACAGGTTTTGATTTGCGAAGATTAAGCATGCTATTAGCCGTATTAGAAAAGCGGTGTGGTTTTTTGTATGGTCAACAAGATGTCTTTTTAAATATGGCAGGTGGGTTGAAAGTCGTAGACCCTGCTATTGATTTATCCATTGTCAGTGCCTTAATTTCTTCACTAGAAGATATTTCCATTCCAAGTAGTATTTGTTTTGCAGGAGAAGTTGGTTTATCTGGTGAAATTCGAGCCGTGAGTAGAATAGAACAACGGATTCAAGAGGCGGATAAACTAGGGTTTAAACAAATTTTCATTTCTAAATATAATCTAAAAGGTTTAAACCGAGAAAAATTTGATATTGAGATTATTGATATTGGCAAGATTGAGGAACTTTATCGGACGTTGTTTGAACCTTAGGGCAGTGGCTGTAAGCAGTTTACAGTAGGCAGTATGTCTGAGTTGCAAACTGCCTACTGTTGACTGTAAATTGTTTATTTCTTACCTAATAACTGCTCATATTTAGCAGGTGTATTAATCAACCCAATTGCTTCTTGCACTTCTGAATCATTTCTCAAACCAATTTGAATTTTGCCACTTTCAAAGTAATATCTAGCAGCGATTTCTTTTTCGATTTGGTCTACTATAGCCGCTTCAAATTCATACAAGTCATCTTTTTTAGCTTGCTTAATTTTCTGTTCGATAGTAGAGAAGTCTGTGTTTAATAAGGTGTTGTATTTTTCAGCAATTGCCTTATCTTTTAGTTGGGCTAATAATTTTTCACTTTCTGTATCGTAAGCAAATTCTTTCTTTTCTAAATACCCAATAAAATCCTCAAATTCCTTAAAATGGAAGTCATTGACATCAGCAATTGTTTCGTGCTTCAAGCAGTACTGTGTGACGTAATCAAAAATTAAGTGCTTTTTATTAAGACTACCTAAAATTCTTTCACTTTCTGTTTTGTCTAAATATAAATCTGGTTTGACCCCACCACCATCTAATACTTTTCGACCAGCTCTAGTTTTAAAAGGCGTTCTCAAAGAATCTGGAATATTGATTGGGGTACCATCTGCATATTCCACGCCTTGAATACATCGACCACTAGGAATATAATATTTCGCGATGGTAATTTTTACTTTAGAATTATAGCCTACATCTTGCGTATTTTGTACAAGTCCCTTTCCATACGAACGCTGCCCAACAAGAACTCCTCTATCTAAATCTTGAATAACACCAGAGACAATTTCAGAAGCGGAAGCAGAGCCTTTATCAACTAAAACGACTAATGGCATCTCCGTATCAACAGGCTTATTCAACGTTTTATAACTTCTATCCCAATCAATCACTTTTCCTTTAGTCGTTACAATTAATTCCCCTTTGTTAACAAAGACATTGGATACATTGACTGCCTCTGCCAGTAATCCACCACCATTCCCTCTAAGGTCAAAAACGACCCCTTTCATTTTAGGATTGTTTTCTTTTAATTTCTTTACAGCATTAGCTACATTTCTACCTGCATTTCTAGTAAAAGTTGTTAATGCCAAATAGCCAACTTCATCATTCAGCATTCCTGAATAAGGCACATTTTCTACTTTAACTTCATCTCTAGTTAAAGTCATTTTTTGTTCGCCCTTTGTGCCCGGTCGCTTAATGGTTAATTCTACTTCTGTACCTGGAAAACCTTTCAAAAATCGGCTAACATCAGAAGAACGTTTGCCTGCTACTTCTTTGCCATCTACCGCAATCAGTACATCTCCTGCTTTTAAGCCCGCTTTACTAGCAGGACTATTTTCTAAAGGCGCAGACACGGTTACCTCTTCTCCAATTTTAATGAAGTCAGCACCAATACCTTTATATTTTCCTTCGGTCATATATCGATAGCCTTCTATTTCTGACTCCGAAATATAATTGGTATAGGGGTCCAATGCTTCTAACATGGCATCAATCCCAATCCGCATCATTTTAGATGGATTTAAATCATCGACATAATGCGTATTGATTTCTTGGTATAAATTGGTGAAAATTTCTATGTTTTTAGAAATTTCAAATAATTTATCATGGTCTTTAGTTACCGCAGCAACACTAAAAAATCCAACAAGGGCAACTAAACTAATTTTTGAAAATCTTTTCCAGTTCATTTTCTACTATTTTATATTGGTCAGTAGTCATTGGTCAATAGTCATTAGTTTGGGGTTTGTCCACTAATGACTACTGACTATTAACTAATCTATTATATCAAACGGAATACTATCTATTTATTGTTCATCTAATTTAAGAATAATCATCTTTTCTTTTTATTACGGAAAAAATATACATTGTGGTTCATCAACTTCGTTCTACCACCCTAATCTCTACTCTTCTATTTTGTGCTTGTTCTTTTTCGCTTCTAGCCTTTGGGTAGCGCATTTCAAAATTTCCATAACCTTGATAACTAATTCTATCCGCTGAAATATTATTGGTTAATAAATACTCGTAAACCATTTTCGCTCGGCGCACAGATAATTTAAAATCCCAAGATAAGGTATCTACTTTTGGATAATTTGGTCGATTGATATGTCCTGCTATTTCAATGCTGATAGAATCATTCAATTCCATAAATTTCAGTAATTTGGGTAGTTCTGGAAAAGAACGCTTTAATAAAATCGCTTTATTACCTACAAAAAATAAATTCTTAATATCTACTTTTTCTCCAACGGCAACCTTTTTTAAAGCAACAGAAAAATCTTGTTTTAGCGTAGGCGTTACCTTAAACATCTTCGTCTCAAAAAAATAATCCTTGGCATAAACATCTATTCCTGCTACTGCGCCAAGGGGCAATAACGTTTCAAAATTACCAGTACTATCTGTTTGTAAAGAATCTCTAAGGTCTTTGGTTCGAATGATGATATTGGCAGGGATTGCTGCTCCTGTTTGCTTATCTTTAATTTGACCCTTGAAAGGTATTAATTTTAGTACTTTAAAAACATCAATAGTTGCTCGCCGATTCAATTGTCTACCATCATCTGTATCATTATTGGAAGTTGGTTTTTCTTCTCCAAAAACTTGAACAGTAATGTATTCGGCAGCGATACCTTTGGTAATCAATAATGCTTTGACTGCATTAGCTCTATTTTCTGAAAGTGTTTTATTATTTTCAATAGAACCAATTGCATCTGTATGAGCCGTAATGTTTAAAGTATACTTTTTTAGTGGTTTTATTTGCTCAACGAGATTTGTAATCGTAGAGTCGGCACTTAGTGTTAGGTCATATTGACCAAAATCGAATAAGACTTTATCTGACAGGACTAATTTAGAAGAATCAATAATTTGTCCAAAGAGAGGTTGGAGGGAAAATAAGAAGAGGAGTAGAACCAGGTATTTTTTTAATAGCATCGCTGATAGTTTTTTCTACTCAAATAATGTGGGAACAGTTGCGAGTTGCCTGTTGCCAGTTACCCGTTGTCGGGTTCAAACTGGCAACGGGTAACTGGCAACTGGCAATTACTTCTGATTATCTTGCTGAGCAAAAACTTTCTGTAATAATGGACTCGGTCTAGCACCTACGTCTTGTCGGATATTTTCTTCCTTTTTTTCTACCAAACCAAACATACCAACTAAAGCCTGTTTGGCTACATAATCATCCAAATCAGGATTTGCCTTCTTGACAAAAGGTAACTTATTATGCGCTTTTACCGCCCCACTCCAAGTTTCTCTTGCTTTGAATTTATCTAGGGAAGCGATGATGACTGGCTTAAATTCATTATACAACTGGTCGTAAGTAGATTTTTCTAAATAACGAGTCGCAGCATCTCCTTCGCCCATTAAAATATTCATCGCATCTTTGAAAGTCATTTGCTTGATAGCGCTTATAAAAATGGGTTTTGCTTTGGTTGCCGCATCTTCTGCTGCACGATTGATTTTTTCTAAAATATCCGCTTCAATATTAGAAAAACCAGGTACGACTCTTAATTTCCCCATTACTTTTTCTGCCTCTGTCGGCATCAAAATCTTATAAGGGCTTTTGTAATAGCCATCTTCAACAGAAAGAAAATCAACTGCCTCTCCTACACCAATATTTAAGGCTTCTTTTAAACCATTGCCAATTTCATCTTTAGATAGACCACCTTCTCCAGTAACGACCTCTTTTGCTTTATTCAGCAAACCTTTCAACTTTTGCGCTTCTACGTTTGTGGAAAAAAATAGTACACCTAGCATTAATAAAAAAGTCCAACGCTTAATCATATTATATTTTTTTAGTTTAGGAATATTAAGTAGACTTGTTAATAGGGCAAATAGAATGCCTACTAATGGTAACAACGACCTTAGGACGAGATTAGTTATCCCAAAGGATATTAAAGGAAAGTTAAAATAGGTGGATTTGGCGGAGACTTCGTAAAAAGGGCTTTAAAATAATTTAAATGACATCTAAAAAACGGCTATGCCATTCCCGTTTTGGTAGCATACAAACTTCTTTTTTACCAAAAAAACGGTAGCGATTCGCAGAAAACCAATCATACATTACATTCCGAATTTTTTTAGGAAAAATGCTGAAAACGTAGAAGAATTTACAGATACCTCCCAACTCTTTTCCTACAATTAAAGGAACATCAGAATGCGTATATACCTTATCTCCATCAATTAAGACTACGGTACTTAAGGCTTTGACTTGTACTTGATGCTTCGCTAATAATTGTTGGGCGATATCTGATTGCAAGGAGGCAAAATAGAACAACCCTTTTTTGTCTCTTTTTAGAATAAACTGTACAAAGCCATCACAGATATTGCAAACACCGTCAAATAAAATGACTTTTTTCCCTCTTGGAATTAATATGGGAATTTTACGTGGCATAGATTTTATTACAGTTTATAAAAAAGAATATCATTGGAGAAACGTTGTAGGACAATACTTTGTTTAAAAAGGAAGTCATTCAATAAAGATTTTATGAAGGGATAGCTGTCTATTTATAGGGAACACAGTTGTTTGTAAATAGCCAATTGGAACAAAATGATAGACTTATTTTTTCCGACTTATTTAATCAACTTATTTTTCGTAAATTTGTACAGTTCATTATTTATCGCTCATCCTTGATAAAATATCCGATTTATCGGAATAAGCTGGGATTTCATTTTATTCAACATTCATCATTTCAATAAATGGGTCAATTTGTCGTTTCCGCAAGAAAGTATCGTCCGCAAAGATTTGACGAAGTAGTTGGGCAAGAGCATGTGTCTAAAACGCTCAAGAATGCCTTGCAGAATGACAAGTTAGCACATGCCTTTTTATTTTGTGGTCCAAGAGGGGTCGGAAAAACGACTTGTGCGAGAATCCTTGCCAAAGTACTCAACTGTGAAAATAGAACTGAAGATTTTGAAGCTTGTAACGAATGTGGTTCTTGTTCTGCTTTTAATGGAAACGCTTCTTTTAACATCAATGAATTAGATGCTGCTTCTAATAATAGTGTAGAGCATATTCGAGGATTGATTGAACAAGTTCGGTTTCAACCACAACAAGGGCAGTATAAGATTTTTATTATAGATGAGGTACACATGTTATCTCAACAAGCATTTAATGCTTTTTTAAAGACTTTAGAAGAACCACCACCTTATGCCATTTTTATCTTGGCAACAACCGAAAAGCATAAGATTATTCCAACCATTCTATCTCGTTGTCAAATCTTTGATTTTAAGCGGATTCAGATACCAAGAATGGTGGAGCATTTGCAGCATATTTGCAAGGAAGAAGGGATTGAAGCAGATAAAGATGCCTTGCATATTATTGGACAAAAAGCGGATGGCGCTTTAAGAGATGCTTTGTCAATTTTTGATAGAATGACCAGTGTGGCAGGCAAGAAGATTGATTATGATAGTGTCATTGAAAATCTAAATGTTTTAGATTATGACTATTATTTTAAAGTAGTCGATGGGATGTTAACCGAGGATACGGCTCAAGTTTTATTGATTTTTGATACGATTTTTAAAAAAGGATTTGACCCAGATATTTTCATCAATGGCTTAGCAGAGCATTTAAGGAATTTATTGGTCTGTAAAGATGCTAAAACTTTGGAATTATTAGAAACGAGTGATTCCTTGAAAAAACGGTATCAAGAACAAGCCGCTTTAGCGCCAAATAGTTTTATTCTGACTGCTTTAAATATAGCCGCTGATTGTGACATTAATTATAAAATGGCGCGTCATAAACGCTTGCATGTAGAAATGGCAGTTATTAAAATGACTTATATTGGTCGAGCGATAACTTTATCTAATAACCCTGCGCCAGTCATTATTGCTGAAAAAAAAACACCTAAGGTAAGCAATCAAACAGTTACTGCACCTAAACGGGTAGTTTCGGCAACTTCTACTCCTCCCACGACACCTTCAAAGGCAATTGAGCAAAAAACAGTGACGCCTATTCTTCCACCAGCAGTTGAACAAGCACCTATTCAAGCAAGTGCTAATGCACCCGTAGAGCAACCAAATATAGTTAGTGAACCAGAACCTGAAGTACAAAAGGCAACTCAAAACAGCGATATCAATCGTAAAAAAACGAAATATGATATGCCTTCTTTGAGTATGATGGAGGAAGACGAAGAAGAAGAGGTATCTAATACAAACATTCAATTAGATGCTACTTTATTAAATAACACTTGGAAAGCTTATATTGAACAATTAGAATCGCCATCTGTAAGAGCAGCTTTCCAGAAATCAGAAGTAAAGGTAAAAGATGCTATTACCATTGAGATACAAGTGGGGTCTCAGATGGCAAAAGGTATGATTCAGCAAGAAAAAAACTTAATTCCATTTATTCGAAAACGGATTCCGATTTCTAATTTAGCGATGGAAATTAATATTGATGCTTCTAAATCTAAGCAATTAATCCAGCCTAAAAAAGTATTATCGGTTAAGGATAAGTATGAATTGATGCGGAAAAAAAATCCGATGGTGCATGAGTTGCGGTTACGATTGGATTTGAAACCAGATAATCAGTAGGTTTTTTAACGAGCGTGGCTTTTTTATCACATAATTAATAGATAACACAGAGGGCGAGTATAATTTGAGAAAATACAAGATTGAGTAGATAATTGGTATTTCCATCATTTGGGTCTTTGACAATTTTGCACAAGTTCAATCCTTTCAGGATTGTGAGACTCGAATCTGCCAGCATTCTCCGCATTTCATACGGAGTTATTATAGTTTAATCACTTCGTGATTGATAGCAATGCAAAAATTGTCAAAG
>CALFWI010000308.1 GCA_937928615.1 uncultured Saprospiraceae bacterium
TTCCTTCTCAATAAATTTCACATAATCTTCTACATTTTCAAAATAGATTTCATCAGGCATCGAAATTTCTCCAGCATGTCTCGTTTGAACCGCCTTCAAAGTAACCGTATAGCCATAGCCTTTTTTATTTTTTGCCCCTTCCAATAATCTTTTTAATGCAGGAAATAAAACATCCATCGGCTGATTGGCTTTGCCTTTATTGCCTTTGATTGAAAGAGGGAAGAAATGTGTCCTAGTTAAGACTGCAGTAAGGAAGGCTTTGTAGTGGCGGAGGGCTTTTTTTTGTATGTCTTGTGGAGAAATCATAAAAATTTCTAACTTTAGGAAAATAACTTATTGGATTTCTTTTCAAAGATATTTAATTTGTTCTAAAATAATAATTTATATGTTTAGACCTGCAAAGATAGATACAACCATTGCCTTTTTAAAATCGAAAGGTTGGAAATTAAAAAAGAGCAAAAAGACTTTTTTTTTATTAAATCCTCCAAAGGAAATAAAATCAGCTGAAGGCTTCAATTTTCGTATCCCCAAAAGTGATAAAGGAAGTGACTTTAAAGAATATATGACCCATTTAGTATTTAGTATCGCTGATTTATACGAACTTAACAAATGGGATTTACTTGATTTACTATCTATAAGTTTACCTCAGATTCAAAAAGATGTAGAATACCAACAATTTGAAATAAAATTGAAACAACAGTTATTAGCTAGTGCTTCTTAATTGCTTAATTGATTACCGATTCCAAAAATATTCTCCATACAAATCCACAGCAGCTTTAGTTTGCTCACTTTCTCCATCATTTGCGGTTAATTCGCAAAGCGGAAAAATGTATTGCCTTCGTCCTATTCTACACTTCATTAATAAACCATAATGGTCATCAAAATTATCAATTTTTAAGACTTTCACCTTATCCCTATCCTCATATTTTTGATATTCATCCTCATAAGTTGCCATAAAGGGAAAGTCAATTTCTGCTTCTAAATAATCCCAGAAACCAACTCCTTCTTGAATTTCTTCTATAAGTTTATCTTTATCTGTTTTCATAACACTTATTAAAAAACAAGTAAATAAGATTTAATTTAAAATGGTTATTCAATCGTAGGTTTCAAAACATCAAGCTATTCCTCTCCTTCCCTAAAATCCTTCTTCTTCTGTTCGTAAATATCCATCGGCATATCAAACACTTCTGAATTTTTCTTTTCCTTATTCTGCACGTAATGCACCGCATGAATATACGGTTCCGCCAAGTTGATTTTATCCAAAGGCGTAACCACCATCAATTGCAAATTCAATTGTTTGAATAACTCCATCGCATACACCGAATTTTCAGGATCCACCTTACTAAAGGCTTCATCAACCACCGCAAAACGGAAAGATTTTCGGCGACTATTTTGACTCCGAATCCCAAATTGATACGCAATAGCAGACGCTAAAATCGTGTAGGCTAATTTCGCTTTTTCTCCACCCGACAAACTTTGGCTATCTACATAATATTGGCGTTGAGTATCATCGGCACGATACCGTTCAATCGCTGCAAATTCCAACCAATTTCGGACATCGGTTACTTTTTTCCGCCAAGGTTCATTATCGGTGAGTTCTTCAATTATTTTTCTAATGCGTTTAAAACTCTTTTCTAATTCAATTTCATCTCCTTGAATCAACTTCGCAGGGTCAGGCATCGCATCTTTCAGCATTTCTTTGAATTCCCGAACCGCAATATCTCTCGTTTTATGAATGTCTAATTGAATATAGGTTTGAGGGTTGCTATTAAAATGGATGTCTTTAAGGGAAGAATTAATTTCTTCGACACTTTCCAAGATAGTTACCTCTTTATTTTCTAAAGATGTTTTAAAATTAGCAATATCAAAAATCAAACGTTCATTCAACCAATCTTTAAATCGCTTCTGATATTTCGGCAAATCTTCTTGGCGAATTTTATCATACATCGCCTTAAATTCTGGCAAGTATTTATTATCTGGTTGGAAATTAATCGTATCTGACGTCCAGTTTGGATATTTTTCTAACACCTTTTGAGTGGGCGTAATAAATCGTTGCATCGCTAAGGATAAACGTTTTTCTACCTTACTCAATTCCCTTGTCTTTTCCATTCGCTGCTGCCCAATCTCTTTATTAATTTTATTTTCAGTCTTGCCAATCGTAGAGACAATTAAGTTTTCTTCCGCCACTAATTCATCTAATTTTGCTTGAAAAGGAGAGAAAGCAGTATTGGTTAATTGTCCTAAAATATCCTCCGTTTCTTTTAATTGTTGTTGATAACTATCAAAGCGATTTTGCAAAGTACTTTTCTGTTCAATCAAACGGTCTCTATCCGTATCCAATCCTTCAATCTGACGAATTAATCCTTTTAACTGATGCTCCAATTCTTGTAATTGATTAGAACTATTGACTAAAGTTGCCTTTTCTGATTGATACTGTTTGACGTTTTTCTGAGCTGTTTTCCAATCAATTTCGCCAAACTGTTCAAAACCAATAAATCGAGTGAGTTGGTCTTTTCGTTGAGTCGTTCGTTGTCTATGTTGTTTATTATTTTTTAAAGTTTGCTGAATTTGATTAATCTCCTTGCCTATAGTCGAAAGTTCTGCTTTTAGTGCATTCACCGAAGCTTTATTATCCCAACCTAAAATATGCCAACTCGTATTTTTATTTTCCACACTATCATCTCGCTCAAAATGTGTCTGATTTTTAATCGTACCTTTACCTGTTACACTTTGGGCATGTTGCCCTAATTGACTATACCCTTTTTCTGTCATAAAATTATACCCATTAGCAATCGTGTATTCTAACCAATTGGTAAAGGCATGACTTTGCTTAATTTCTAGTTTTTGTAGAATACTCTTTTTAGCGACTTTTACTTTATCAAAAGGCAAGTCGCTTACTTTTCTAAAAGTAATTTTACCATTTAATTTCCCTTTATGCACATAAGCCAACACCGCTTCAAAATGCGCTTCGGGTACTAAAAGCGTCATGCCTAAGGAGTGAAGAACTTGTTCAATTGGTGTTTCCCATTCTTTTTCGGTAGCCTTAATCTTAATTAATTCGGCAGCAAAAGGTAAGGTCGATTCTGCGAGGTCTAACTTCGCTAAAATAGCAGCCCGAATCCGTACTTGTTCTAGAGGAATTCGATTCGTTCTTTTTTGTAAGGAAATCAATTCTTCTTCTAAGTCATCCTCTTTCCGTTTTAAACCATTTAATTGAATTTGAATGTCTACTTCATCTCCTCGTAGTTCTTCTAAAGTCCCTTGCAGTTTTGTAATTTCTCCTTTGCTATCATTTAAAGCTTTATAGAAAGTCTTTTCATTCGGGTCAATTTTAAAACCTAAGGGGTCAGCTAATTGATTATAGCGATTCGCTCGATTTTTTTGCTGCTCTTGTTCTCGCTGTGCTTGTTGAATTTGTTTGTCTAAATTCTGCACTTGTTCATACACCTTATCAGTACTAATGGCAACTTGCAAATCAGTCCGCTGATTACTCTGCCGAGCAATTTCTTGGCGAATATCCACTAATTGGTTTTCTCGCTTGATAATGTCATTTTGCAATGATTTCAGCGATTCATTTAATAAGGCTTTTTTCTTTTTAGCAAAAAAGGGAGGGATGCTTTCTTGAAGTTGACTGAGGTGATTGACCTCTTTTTCCAAACTATGAAAAGCAGCACCATTTTCCACAATTGGTTCTAATAAATTCGCCTGTTCTCTTGCTTTTTCAATAGATTGATGCGCACTTAATAAATTTTCATAATGCTCTCGTAAGTTAATAAACTCTCCTTCTGCATCGTGTTCTTCCAGCATATTCGTCCGAATAAAAGCATTCAAATTTCCTAATACTTTTATCCCAACCGTTTGTGCAAACAAACTCAAAGCCTTCTCTGATTTCAATCCAAATCGCTTCGAGAAATCTTGTTGATATTTGGTAAAACTATCAAAAGACTCAGCTGCAGTCGTTTTCTTCAAGCGTTTTTTCCAAACACCACCTGTATCCAATGGAATAAAATGTTCTTCTACCGTCAAAGCAGTTGGTGCTATGAAATAAGCCTTCTTCAAGTCATTATTAGAAAACCAAAAGACTTGGGCTAAAGAACAATAATCCTTCGTCGCAGGATTATAAAATACCCCTAATAAAATAGAAAAATCGTCCTTTGTTCTTAAGTGCTTCGTTTTCGCTGCTAATCCACTTTCACTTTGCACAGTTACATAAGCACCCAAGGTATACGTTTTTTCGTTCCGTTCTCGCTTACTCGTTGTACCCGAAGATTGATTATAATGTCGTTTCCCTGGTGGCACTAACAAGGTAATAATGGCATCGACCAAAGTCGTTTTCCCTGACCCATTTGCCCCTGTTAAGAGTGAGTTTTTACAATTGGGTTTTAATCGCCAAATTTTCTGGTCAAACGTCCCCCAATTAAAAATTTCTATATATTGTAAACGGTAGCCTCCTGTTTCTGTCGTGCCGTTTTTGCTGCTCATATTTTATTATTTATATTTTAGTCTCTCGCAAAGACGCAAAGTCTTTTTAAGTGTAAAATGCTACTTTATGCAATTAAGCCCCTTTCAACTTCGCCTTAATTTCCTCCAATTTCTCATTATTTATCTTCGCCTTAATAATCCGACGCACTTCAAAAGTTTTGACATGTTCTTCATAACCTTTAACATCTCGTTCTTTTAAGAACCCTAATTTAACGACCGCATTAATATACACTTCAAATCGGTCTAATAATTTGACCTTATCTGCCTTGTCTTCAAAGAATAATTCGATGCGTTCTTTCAAGTCTTTATTGGTAATAAAAAGCGTTCGAGAATCGGTATTTTGTACATCAAATTCTTCTAAAGCTTCTCGAATAACTACCAATAAAAGCGATACTTCATAAGACAAAGGCATCCGACTTGCCAATCTTGGTACTTTCTGCCCATCCATTTCATCAGGCTGGCTGATGAAGGCAAATCCATCCTGTTCATTCAGCATTAATTCTACGCCAATCGTAGCAAAATACGCCCTGATTGGTCGCTGATAAGTGATGAGGTCTTGCCATGTTTTTCGGTCTTCATCGTAAATGACGTTTTGGAATAACTTGACAAGGAGTGGGGCATAAGGTGGTAGTTTCGTAGTATCTTCCATTTTATATTTTTGTCTATTTCGTCGTAGTTTGGGCAATTTGCTAAATTTGCTAAATTTAGTAAATCTATAATCTTTAAAATAAAGTACAGATTTACTAAATCTGCCAGATTTAGCAAATCAAAAGTTCCAAGCTACTTATTATTTTATTTTACATAAATAACTTGCGGCAAATGAATCTCTTTTTTGGCGGAGGCTATTTCGGCTTCTAAAACCCAAGGAATAGATTCTTTTTTATCGTCCTTAATTAAATGTTTTTTGGACGTAGCGGCAATAGAAAAATAAGTCAGGACTTCTGCCAAACCATTTTGAATAGGATATTTTCGCACTACTTCTGAAAGCGTAATCTCTTTATTGTTTTTCAACAAATCAGCAATATTTGTTTCCAATTGTTGCCTATCCATTTCAAATTGGTCGAATAAGATGCCTAAGTTGGCTGACTCCAATTGCGTACTACCAATTTCTGTAGGTTGATTTTTAAAAGTAGCTTTTTGTGGCGGGTTGCCAATTGGGCGGTCGAAAGACATATCAATTTGAGGCAAACCTTCGATATAAATAAAGTCTTTTTTACCGTGCAGCTTACCAATTTTACTAACCGCTAAATTTTTAATTTCTCGAATAATTTCTATCGCTCTTCTCCGTTCTAC
>CALFWI010000309.1 GCA_937928615.1 uncultured Saprospiraceae bacterium
GTACCATTGGCTTGGTATTATTTGGAAAGCTGGTTGGCTTCTTTTGATTATCGAATTTACATGGATTGGACGGTTTTTGTAGTGTCTGGTATTTTAGCTTTAGTCGTTACTTTGGTGACTGTTAGTTATCAGGCTATTAAAGCCGCTTTGGCAAATCCTGCTCGATCTTTGAAGACAGAGTAAGGTTTTATAACTGGATAACTTCCCGTTATCCAGTAATTTAAAAATTGCTTTTCAACCATTCATGTTTCATTCAAAATTATCTCAAAATTATCCAGTAACGGGAAGTTACTGGATAATATGCGCCAATAAAATACCCGATCATGTTAAAAAATTACCTCCTAATTGCCTTCCGAAATTTAACCAAGCACAAAGGTTTTTCCGCACTTAATATTACAGGCTTAGCTATAGGTATGACCGTTTTTATGCTCATTGCCCAGTATGTTCAATTTGAACGGAGTTACGAAGCCTTTCTACCAGCATCCGAAAATATTTATCGAGTTGCTTTAGAACGGTATGAGAATGGAGCATTAATCATTGCTTCAGCAGAAAATGTACCAGCGGTTGGACCTGCCTTAAAAGCCGAATTACCAGAAGTGGAAGGCTATGCTCGGATGTATAATATGGGCTATAAAAACAATGTCATTATTACCAATGAGGCCGTGCAGCCTACACCCATTGCTTTCAAGCATCGGCTATTTATGTATGCTGACTCCTCTTTTTTAACTTTAATGGGCTATGAAATGGCTTTAGGAGATGCTGCGACGGCTTTGGCACAACCCAATCAAGCAGTCATTTCAGAAGCTTATGCAGAAAAATATTTTGGGGCGAATTGGCGACAAAACAATCCAATTGGTCAATCCTTGCGCATGCAAGATGATGATTATAATGATGAGACGGTGCAAGTCATGGGAATTTTTAAGGATTTACCAGCGAATACCCATTTAAAATTTGATGTCTTATTTTCTTATGAAACCTTATATACTCGGTGGGATAGCGCTAAAGAACGATACCATACTTCTTGGGGACGAAACGATATGTACACTTTTATCAAAGTGAAACCAGGTACTAATCCTGACCAATTAGCCACAAAATTCCCTGCTATCGTTACCAAAAACAATTCAGACTTAGCACAGAATAATCGAGAAGATAAATTGACTTTACAAGCTATTTCGGATATTCATTTAACTTCGGATTTAGCAGAAGAACCAGAACCTAATGGTAATGAACGGATTGTCTTTTTCTTATCCATTATCGGCTTATTAGTATTGGTGATCGCTTGGATTAATTACGTCAATTTAGCAACTGCTAGGGCGATGGAACGAGCAAGAGAAGTGGGCATTCGAAAAGTATCGGGTGCAGTCAAAGTACAATTAATTAGTCAGTTTTTAATCGAATCAGGATTGGTCAATTTTTTATCGGTGCTCTTAGCGATTGGATTTACAGGATTATCTTTAGGTTTTTTCAATCAATTAACTGGTTTACAGATTAGTCTAGTCAATTTAATACAACCTTGGTCACTTGGTTTATTAACAGGAATATGGGCAATCGGTACTTTTTTATCGGGTTTATATCCAGCTTGGGTATTATCCGCTTTTCAACCTGTCAAAGTATTAAAAGGGCAATTCAAAAATACCAGTAGCGGAATTTGGTTAAGAAAAGGATTGGTCGTCGTGCAATTTGCTGCTTCCATCGCATTGATAGCGAGCACTTTTATTATTTACCGCCAACTCAACCACATGTTGAATCAAGACATTGGTATGAATATCGACCAAGTGTTAGTGGTTGAACGACCTGGAATTTCTCCACGTGACCGCCAAGCAAGAAATTCGGCTATTGATGTCTTTCGAGCAGAGATGGCAAAGAAGCCAGAAATAAAAGGCGTTTCTGCTTCGGTAACGATTCCTGGCAAACAAAGAGAATACAAAACGACTGCTCGTAGATATGGCACACCCGAAGAAGAATCAAAAACCATTCGGTTTAATAGTATGGACTATAGTTTTATGGAGGTCTTTGAAATGGACCTTTTGGCAGGCCGTGCTTTTTCTAAAGACTTTCCAAGTGACTTAGATACCAGTTGTGTGATTACCGAATCGGCAGTACGAATATTAGGATTTGATTCACCAGAAGAAGCTATTGGAAAGACAATTGCCATTCCAAATTTCAGGTGGAATCCAATCGTCGTTGGGGTCGTCAATGATTATAATCAAGTGTCCTTAAAGAAAGCTGTCGAACCAATATTGTTTTATTGTACGCCTTATTCGGGCGAATTTTACTCCATGCGAGTATCGACCAATAATTTAACGGAGACCATTGACCATGCTCGGCGTTCTTGGGAAACTGCCTTTCCTGGTAATCCTTTTGATTTCTTCTTTTTGAATGATTATTTTAATAATCAATATCAAAATGAAAAACGTTTTAGTCGATTGGCTTTGGTCTTTGCCTTATTAGCCGTATTGGTCGGTTGTTTAGGCTTATTTGGTTTGTCAGGATATACGATTACTCAACGAACCAAGGAGATTGGCGTACGAAAAATTTTAGGGGCA
>CALFWI010000310.1 GCA_937928615.1 uncultured Saprospiraceae bacterium
GTGCCAAAAAAAATCAAACCTTTTCAAAATCGATGATTTTAAAACCCTTTTATTGATAATTAGTCTTTTACAAATTATTACATTTTTTATTTGATTTCGTGAAAAATTGATTATCAATAAGTTACAAAAGACGCAAGTCTATTGCTCAAATCCCGTTAATCTTGAAAAATTCTGTCATCCTGTAAACATTGCTCAAATCCCGTTAATCTTGAAAAATCCTGTCATCCTGTAAAATGAAATACTTCCTCCATCTAGCCTACAAAGGCACACATTACCAAGGTTGGCAAAGACAAATAAACGCGCTAGGCATTCAAGAAGTGGTAGAAGATGCCCTCAGTCGAATGTTTAAGCAAACAATAAAAGTACATCCTTGTGGGCGAACAGATGCAGGGGTACACGCCAGTCAATTTTTTTGCCATACTATTATTGAAGAAAAATGGGATTTTGATGCCGTTTTTCGGATTAATAAAATGCTACCTGCCGATATTCGAGTTTACGAATTTATCCCCGTTGCAGCGACTGCCAATGCGCAATTGGATGTTATTTCTAGAACGTATGACTATCATATCCATACAACAGATGACCCCTTTTTAGCAGAATTAAGTACGCTTTATTTGATGGACAACCCTGCCTTAACAGACATGCAAAAAGCGGCTAAATTATTGACGGAATACCGTGATTTTCGTTCTTTTTGTAAACAACCTGATTTATACCCGACTACTTTATGTGAAGTGTCTTTTGCCAGTTTAACGCTTGATACAACGCAAACTCGCTTGCATTTTCGGATTACTGCCAATCGTTTTTTAAGAGCGATGATACGCATGATTGTTGGCCATTTGATTAAAATTGGGCGGAGAGAAATGACGCTAACCGAATTTGAAGTCTTATTAAAAAATCCGCAATTAAATGACCAACCTGTCTTTGCTTATCCACAGGGCCTTTATTTATCGAAGGTGGTTTATCCTTATTTAGCAATAGCGGGCAGCTAATCTATCAAGATGGATAGTTGGTCTATATGCTAGAATAATATTACGTAGGAGTGCTAATTTGTTTAAATTCATAATAGGAATATGCTTATTTTTGACTACATCCAAAATCAATCCCCACCCAAAATTTAATTATCAAAATAAAAAAATGCAAGAAAAAGAACTATCAGCATTAACAGACGAAGAACTATTAGTTGAAGCAAAAAAAATGAAATCAGCTGCCATACTCAATGCGACATTAATAGGATTTATGTTTGGCATTGTTGTTTACAGTGTGGCTAAAAGTAGTATTGGATTTTTTACCTTATTTCCTTTGTTCTTTATTTACAAAGTAGTTAATAATACTGAGAGTAAGCAAAAGAATACCGCATTGAAGAAGCTACTGGAAGAAAGAAATTTGACATAAGTGGCGACTATGTGTATTCTTTTTTGTAAAATAGAAACAGATGAGGCGTTGGAAAAAACTAAAATAGGCAATTACTGTTGTTTGATACTATGAAGAGTCCCCTATTTACTAATAGTATAATTCTTGTTTTGCTTGCCTTGGTATTTATAACTTGTAAGCAGCAAACGGACCTACAAATTGACTTACCCATTAACTATTTAGCATTAGGAGATTCTTATACCATAGGCCATGGAGTGGAAGCAGCACAAAGCGCTGGACTATTTTTGATGACTGTATATGATGACCATCAATTGTATACAGAGAAATTTTTTGTTCCTTAGGAATTTAAGTTAATGGAAGGTCAATTACTTAATCACCTGAATCCTAGGATTAATAGGATATATCCATTCCACTCCTCGACTAGTCACAATCGCATCATCTTCTAAAGGAATTCTCAATTTTTTACCTGCCCATTCTGGTACTTTAGTATAGGCAAATAATTCTATAGACAATAGATTGGACGGTTTGATTTCATAGTTTAAGCGAACAGGATTGAAAAAAGCAATGGAAGGCCCTACACCATGGCCCCAATTGCCTACCGAGTGACAACCAATAATGACATCGGTGACCTCTCCTTCTGTGAATTTATTAAAGCCTTTCATTTTATTAAAACCCGCTTTGGTTAAGGCTTCGTAAACTTTTGTTTCATTCTCTTTAGCCGTTAAACCGGGTTTAATGGTTTGTTTGATAATATCTCGAACTTTTACGCCTTGGTCAAAAGCATTTTGGATGCCTTCTGGCACCCTTGTTTCTCCTTCTCGCAAGACGTAAGCTATTCGTTTCATATCGGTGTACATATTCATTAAACCGACGCCATAATCTAGCATAATGACATCGCCTCGTTCGATGATTTTATCCGTAGAAGTGGCAATGACGCCTCTTGGCCCTGTAATATAAACGGAAGGCATCCCAAAAGAGGATGCCAAATTATGTTTAAATTGTTGCTCTTTTATCCACCAAGCGACGTCCTCTAAAGTCGTAATGCCAGGCGTAATCACGGCATTAGATAAAGCTTTTTCTGCAATGGTGTAAGACAATTCACAAGCTTCGCCAAACACTGCAATTTCACTAGCGACTCGTCTTGACCGAAAATCTGATACTAATTTTTCCGCAGAGACAAAACGTTTTTCATATTTTTCACCCAAGACTTCCGCTAATTCTTGATAACCTGAATGAGACAAACCATCTGCACCGCCAATAAACTTTGAAAAATTAAGCCCTATGCGTTGCGGGTCTCGTTCAGCGACATATTCCTTGAGTTCTAAATCTGACCCAAAATGGTCATAAGCGCCACCTTCTTTTAATAAATAACCACTAATGCCCAAAGCTGCTCGTTCAATACGGCCGTCGCCATTATCTGTAAAAACATAATAACCTGTAGAACCAACATAGCCTTCGCCCATATCTGGATAAAGTGGGTCAAAATTCCCTTCTCGATTCATGATGATCCACATATCAATTTGATTCTCTTTCATCACTTCTGGTAAGATTAAATCAAATTTATCATTGCGGATTTGGTTCATCTTTCGCCATCTGCGGTGGGCTTCTTGACCAAAAGCACTCAATGAAATAAAGAGAATAGAAAGAGTAATAAAATACCTCATGATTGTTGGTTTTACTGTTTGCGAAAAAAGACGCCAAGAAAAGTAGGGACAAATTAAAAATAATTGATAGATAAACAGCTTTAAAAAGTAACAATATTATCAAATAAGTCATCTTTATATTTTCGACTTATAGGTATTCGATGTTGTTTTAAATAAACATCGTCTTTTAGGTTATTAAAAATGAGTATTCTTAGTACTCAATTCCTTTTCTTTGTAGAAGAATAACTAAATCTACTAATAAAATAACCAAGAACATGCCTACATTTCCTCCTGTTTTACTAGACAATATAACTACGATTTGTAACGAATTTGAAAGAGCATTCGATTTAATTCCAGCGGAACGAAAGCAACAGCTTAATAAATTAAGCGAATATTTTGCCCATAAATTTCAGCAGCAAGTAACTCCTAAAGTAATCGTCATTTGTACCCATAATTCTCGAAGAAGTCATTTAGGGCAAATTTGGTTAGCTGTTGGAGCTACTTATTATGGTTTACCAAAAATTGATACTTTTTCAGGCGGTACAGAAGCCACTGCGTTTAACCACCGAGCGGTTGCTGCCTTACAGCGAATAGGTTTTGAAATTACCAGCAAAGAAAATATTACACCTACGAATCCAATTTATGAGGTCAATTGGTTAAAAGAAGCCCAGCCTTATAAAGCTTTTTCTACAAAATATGATAGTAGCCCTAATCCAAGTCAAGATTTTGGCGCTATTATGGTTTGTAATTCCGCCGATAAAGGTTGTCCAATTGTTGCGGGGGCCGATTTTAGAATCGCCTTACCTTTTGAAGACCCGAAAGCTTTTGATGATACGCCTTTGGAAAGTGAAAAGTATACGGAACGTTGTCGGCAGATTGGACGAGAAATGTTGTATGTGTTGCGTCAGGTTCGGCAGTAATTGGACTAAAATCAGAAATTCGTGGGGATTAAAAAATTCGTGGGGTACATTATTCGTGAAATTTCGACAAGTTTATCGAAAATGCACAATAATTGATATGGAAATCACCCAGTAACGGGAAGTTACTGGGTGATAGCACTAGCCCCCTTTAATTCTTCAATGTCTTCATCTGGGACTGTTTAGTTAACTGTGTCTGCACAAAATTTCAGGTTTGAAAATTAAGGGCTTAACTGCCTACTGCTACTGTTTACTGCTTACTGCCCTTCATCTTTCGCCCAGGCGTATAAGGCGCTTTCGCCGCTTCTAATTGCTCTTCTAATTTCACCATATCCACATCTGCTACTACTTGAATTGCTGCTAAAATAGGGGCAAATTCTTCCTTCGCAATGGCAAAACTTTCCCGATGCGTTTTAGTCGGCGTAGAAGTGGTGTTTTTTTGCTCATATAACACCCAATTCAAACGACCCATTGGGGTTGGCGGTGCTGCTATATCCAACGTGCCTTTATTGCGGTCGCCATATAATTGTCGTTTAATGGTATTAATCTTTTGCTCCACGGCATTCGCAGCAGTCGTTAAAGTAGCCATTGGTTGTTCCGCCAATTTAATTGCTTTACGAATATGACGTAATTTATTATCCATTTCTCGAATGGTACTGCTAGCCCCATCCATCGACCGATTTAATTCTTCGACTGCTCGTTGGAAAGCTACTTTGTCGGCTCGATTTTCTGCTGGTAAAACCGTATTGTTTAAAGCCTTTACCTTAAAAGACACTTCATTGCCAACTGTTTTCATTTCTCCATTAAAGTAAGTCGCCATCGAAATGGTATAAGTGCCAGGCTCCACTAAAGTTCCTTGCGTCACACCTGCAAATGGATTATAAAAACCAGCCCCTTTTAAACTAATCGCATCTTTCGGTGCATAGCGTAAATCCCATTCAAATCGCTTGACCCCTTTGGTTGGCGATTTAGTGAATTTCCGCACCACTGTTCCTGCACTGTTTTTAATGGTAAAAATTAATTCTGGTTTGATTTCCTGTGTTTCGGCGGTCAATTCTTCAAAACTTGGATAGGCATTATTGCCGCCATCTTTAGCCGCTTTTTTCTCTGCCGCTCGTCGTTTGTCTTTTAAGGTTTTTACATTATCTGGGAAATAATAAGTAATCATTGCCACAGGGCCTAAATTATCTCCAGAATACAAATTATCCCCTTGAAAAGCTTTGCCTGGTAAACCTAATGGATTCGCTTTTTCAAACATCAAAGCATCTCTAATCGCAAAGATTTGTGCCGCACTATCTATTGGTGTCGCCTCTACGGAACGTAAAGCCGTATAGTCATCTAAGACAAAAAAGCCTCTTCCAAAAGTTCCTAACACTAAATCATTTTCTCTTTTGTGAATCGCTAAATCTCTTACCGCAATAGTCGGCACGCCTGACTTTAATTGCTTCCAACGACCACCAGCGTTTGGCGAAAAGAAGACCCCAAATTCCGTTCCACAGAAAATTAAGCCACTATCTACATGGTCTTCTTCAATGCTATACACACTGCCTCTTTCGGGTAGATTATTACTGATATTGGTCCAAGTCAATCCTTTATTGCTGGTTCTATAAACATAAGGCTTGAAGTCGCCTGCTTTATGGTTATTAAAGACTGCATAAATGACATTTTCGTCATGGTTAGACGCATAAACGGCATTGACATAAGTTCGATTGGGGACGCCCGTTAAATTATCAATTTTGCGCCAATTCTGCCCCCCATCTTCCGTAATTTGAATCAAACCATCATCTGTTCCAACGACTAATAAATTTTCATTAATCGGCGATTCTGAGAAAGCGACAATGGCGCCATATTGAGAAGTAGACCTATTTTTAGCCACGGCATCAATCCCCCAAATTCGGTCTTGTACTTTTAATTTATTTCGATTCACTTTTCGAGTTAAATCCTCACTAATCACTTCCCAAGAATTGCCTCGGTCATTGGTTTTGAATAATTTATTCGCAGCGAAATAAAGTCGTCCAGAAGCATGTTTACTAACGGCTAAAGGTGAATCCCAATTCCAAATATAGGCATCTTCGCCTTTTCTTTCTTTTGG
>CALFWI010000311.1 GCA_937928615.1 uncultured Saprospiraceae bacterium
CAAAAGAATTGGCGACAAATTTATATTATAGTGATAAAGGAAATGCCAGCTATCGAACTGTCTTGGCAGATGTTTTTAGAAAATTAGGGCAATATACACCATCCATTATTGTAAGAAATTTTTATACCGCAGGGGCATTGAGTTTAGAGGGAGATGAAAAATTCTCTTTAAACAGTATTCAAAGCGAATCGTGGGTGACGGATGATATTTCTAGAGCTGTTAATCATCTTCGAACTAGAATTAATCCGTCGGTAGCAGATGGTACAAATGGGGTGCTATCCTTCAAAATTGGCGATGTGCATGTCGGTTTACACATTAGAAATGCCGTAGCGGAATTTTTGCCTAATCCAACGCAACATTATCAGCCAATTGCTGCAACAATTGAAGTTTCTCCTAAACAATTTGCCGCTTATTTCAGAGGAGCAATAAATGCGGAATCCTTAATAGAAAATGGAAAAATAACTGGTGATGCAGCTAAACTATTGAAGGTTTTTGACAAGTATCAACCTACTGTATTATATCCTGCTGAGGAGCTATTGAAAATGAATTAATTATACCTCCTTTTAAAATCAACAATTATGAAATATCAATATATCCTTTTGGGTCTTATCTTCTTAGTGCTATCTGCTTGTAAGCAAAACGAACCAGCAAAAGCCATTCCTATTGAAGTAGCCCCAACAAAAACAACGGAAAATTATGATGCAGAAAAAGAAGCATTAGCTACTTCTGTTGGTACACAGGCTTATCTGTTTGGTGCATCCATCATGACCCAACATCTGTTTAGAAATAAGATGAAACGGATGATTGAAATTTCTAAAGACCCGAAAAATGCGCTAAAATTTAGTGCGGCAGCGGATGATGGACTTCATTTTAATGAATTGACGCATACGCTAAATCTGACTACTCATGAAATGAATATTGGTGGAACGCCCAATGTAGATACTCGGTATTCCATTATCTTTTTTAATCTGGAAAAAGGGGCACAAGTCTTAGAAGTACCGCCTATTAAAAACCGATATTATAGTGTTAATATTACAGACGCTTATTTAGGAAATAGACCGTATATCTGTTCTAGAAAAGGAGATATAAATGGCGGAAAATATCTATTTACTGGACCAGATTGGAAAGGAAAATTACCCAAGGGTATGAAAGAAATTAAAATGCCCCAAAATAATTTCCTAGTAGTGGTCCGAATATATGTACAAAACAGAACAACGGATAATGATAAAGTTACATTGATTCAAAATCAGTTTAAATTATCTTCCTTAGATAAATTTCAAGGAAAAATAGATAAAGAGTCTTTAGAACCAGTAGCAGCCATTCCAATGCCCAAAGGTTTGGCCTATTTTCAAAAAATGACCGAATTTATGCAGGCTAATCCTCCAGAAGGAAAACAGGCATTTATTTGGAATATGTTCGAGCAAGTTGGGATGTTTAGAGACAAGCCATTTGACATTGAAAATTTACATCCTGCTATTGAAAAAGGACTATTAGCAGGATTGGAAAAAGGTAAATCTATTATAAAATGGCGAGCTGCTGAACGAGGAACTGCTACTAATTCAGGTTGGTATTATTCTTTGGGTATGGGAATAGAACATGATAATTATATGTTTAGAAGCGAGTGGGCGGTACAAGGGTTAACGGTAGGAAGTGCGGTTGAAGCTATCTTTTTTAATATTTACAAAGATAGTAAAGGGGTAGAATTTGAGGGTAGTGACAAGTACACGATTACTTTACGAAAAGACCAACTACCGCCTGTAAAGGACTTTTGGTCTATTACCTCTTATAATAAGGAATTTAATGTAGTTCCCAATAAGGATTATCATTATGGAGTTGGAGATAGAAATCCAGATATGAAATATAATACGGATGGTTCGATTACTTTTTATGTGCAAAATGAACCTCCTGAAGAAGGAATGGATAATTGGATACCTACGCCTAAAGAAGGTCCTTTTAAGTTGACCTTTCGATTCTATAATCCTAAAGAAGTCTTATTTGATGAGGAAGAAGTAAATAATTATTTACCCGATGTAGAAAAGGTGGATTTACCCAACTAAATGAGATGGTGAATACTATCTTTGAAAAGTGCCCTCGATTGAATGGAGAGATAACCAAGAATTGAACCTTTTACCCCCATCTGTTCAGTTTCACGCAAACAATAAAGCATATTCCACCAAAAAAAAGCAAAAAATACTACTTCAAAAATCATGGATTGAACCTTTCTCCTAAAAGGTTCAATCCAAATTATATTCTAAAAAACCACCCTCTCCGACTTCAAAACAAACCCCACCACCTTCTCCAAATCATCATCCATATAACACTTCTTCCAAAAGTCCTCATTAAACAGCACCCGAACCTCCTCGTTCCCAAAAGCATCGACCCGAAAATCCACGATTTCAGAACCATTATACTCGAAACAATCCGCATGATTCACGAATAGGTTGACGTCATAAATCCCGTAATCTTTGCCGTAGATGGTAAAGACTAGGTTCTCGTTTTGCACTTCTGCGGTTATTTGAATCGGCGCTTCCCCAAACTCGTTTTTGTAGCGTTCGCCAGCGACTTCGATAAAGGGGTCTTGGATGGCTCGGAAGGTGCCGCTGTAGATGTGGGTTTCGTCGGCGGGTACTGCGTTGCGTGGTTCGGGTTGGCAGGATGCGAGGAACAGGATGAACAAACAAAAGAGTCCCAGAGGACTGTTTTGTGAAGTGAACCGCAAAGCGGATGGGATGGCAAAAAGAAGGAAATAGAGTAGGGGATAGCGTTTCATGATTTAGGTGTTGAGTAATTTTTATGTTTGGGTG
>CALFWI010000312.1 GCA_937928615.1 uncultured Saprospiraceae bacterium
TATCATTTTCTTTAATGCTTCCTTCTACTAAAACTTACAGCGTAAAAAAATTAAAAAGCCCTATTCAAATAACAGGAAAGGGAACGGATAAACAATGGAAAAAAGCTAAAAAATTATGCGATTTCCCTTATCCTTGGCGAAAAGAAACCCCACCTAAAACGGAATTTAAAGCGCTGTATGATGCAACTCACTTCTACTTTTTATATCGAGCGACAGATGCCGAGATTATTCAAAAATCTAAAGGCTTAGGAGAGCATGACGTTGTACAATCGGATAGAGTAGAATTATTTTTTAAAGGAGCGACGGACGAAGCGCCTTATTATTCTTTAGAATTGGATGCTTTAGGGCGAATTTTAGATACGGAAGGTCATTTTTATAAAAAAGTCGATTTTGATTGGACTTGGCCTACAGATGGATTAGAGGTAAAAGCGAGTATCAATGAAACGGGCTATTGGGTGGAAGGACGTATTTCCTTTGCGTCTTTGCGGGCGCTTGGTTTATACCATGATGATGGCATTTTACGAACAGGTTTGTATCGAGCCGAATATGTTACGCAAGCGGATGGGGTCGTTCGACCACAATGGATAAGTTGGATTCATCCAGATTCAGAGACGCCTAATTTTCATATTCCTTCTTCTTTCGGGGTTTTAGAACTCATAGAATAATACAAGTAACAGGACTCTCCTGAGTCGTAAGCTTTAATTAAAATCCACAGGGCAAGAAATCAGTGCGTTAAAAAAAATTGTGTTATTTTCATCTACATTAAGCGTATGTCTAAATAAATCGTGAATCAAGAAATCAGTGGGGTAAATAAATCCGTGGGGTATGCGTTAATAAAACCCGAAAATTAAAATCAATAAATATGATACCTTTAAAAAACTTCTTTTTCTTGTTTATCTGTCTATTATTTACGGTAACAGGCATCAGCCAAAATCAAAAGCCTGCTTTCTCAAGTATGGATGTTTTTGAATTAGAATGGGCAGAAAAACCGCAGATTGCTCCAGATGGACAAACCATTGTTTACATTCGTAGAGGGATGGATATTATGACAGATAAGCGGCAATCTCGCTTGTGGATGGTGAATGTAGACGGAACTGGACATCAGAAATTAACTTCCATGGATGTGAGTGAAGGGAATCCTACCTGGTCGCCTGATGGAGAACGGATTGCTTTTACTGCTGCTACGAAACAAGGTTCAGAGTTGTTTATATATTGGATGAAGACGGGTAAAATTGCAAGAGTTTCTCAATTAGCGGCTTCGCCTAGAGGATTGGCTTGGTCGCCAGATGGTCGGCAAATTGCTTTTTCTATGTTTGTGGAAGGGCGAGAGCTTTCTTTGGTTAAACCGCATAAAAAACCTAAGGGGGCACAATGGGCAGCTTCCCCTAGAGTTACTTCTAGATTGAAACATGAGCGAGACGGTTCAGGATATATGAAACCGGGGTATGCGCATCTTTTTGTGATTCCTTCAGAAGGAGGGACACCGAGACAGCTTACAACTGGTAATTTTCAACATCGGTCTGCACCTGTTTGGTCGAAGGATGGAGCAGCACTTTATTTCTCTGCTAATCGAGTCGAAGATTGGGAATATGATTTTAGAAATTCTGAATTGTATAAAGTAGGCGTAACGGATGGAAAAATTATAACCTTGACGGATAGAAAAGGGCCAGATTATAGCCCTATAATTTCTCCAAACGGACAACAAATTGCTTATTTAGGCTATACAGACAAAACGCAAACTTATCAAAATACCCTTTTGTATGTGATGGACAATAATGGGAAAAATAGCCGTGCTATAAAAGTGGAATTAGACCAAGGTATTTCCAACCCAACTTGGGATGCGAATGGACAAGGACTTTATTTTATGTACGATGAGCATGGAAATACTAAAATTGGCCATACGGATTTAAGTGGAAAAGTAACTAAGATTACGGATAATGTCGGTGGTGCAGGAATTGGTAGACCTTATGGAGGTGGTTCTTATTCTGTTGCCAAAAATGGAACGATTGCTTTTAATCATACGACACCTTATCATCCAGCAGAATTGGCGATTAATACCCCTAAAGCAAGGGCGACCAAAATAGTATTATCTTTAAATGAGGATATTTTGGGACAACGGACTTTGGGGCAGGTAGAAGAAATTTGGTATAAATCTTCTGTTGATGGACGGAAAATACAAGGTTGGATAGTCAAGCCACCTTTTTTTGACGCCAATAAAAAATATCCATTATTAGTCGAAAATCACGGTGGGCCGATTTCTAATTATGGTGACCGATTTTCTCCAGAGATACAGTTGTATGCAACGGGCGGTTATGTGGTTTTTTATCCCAATCCAAGAGGTAGTACGAGTTATGGCGAGGAATTTGCCAATCTATTATACCATAATTATCCAGGCGAAGATTATAATGATGTGATGGATGGGGTAGATGCAGTTATAAAAAAAGGCTATATCGCCAAAGACCAATTATTTGTGACGGGCGGTAGTGCTGGTGGAATTATGACCGCTTGGATGATTGGTAAAAATAATCGCTTTAGAGCAGCGGCTGTCGTAAAACCTGTGATGAATTGGATTAGTAAAACCTTGGTAGCGGATAATTATTACGGCTATGCCAATTCTCGATACCCTGGGCAACCTTGGGAAAATCCAGAGGCTTATTGGAAATTCTCTCCTTTGTCTTTGGTTGGAAATATTCAAACACCGACCTTGGTAATGGTGGGGACATCAGATTTACGAACGCCGCTTTCAGAATCAAAACAATTATACCACGCTTTAAAATTGCGAAAAATTGAAACGGCTTTAGTGGAAGTACCAGGTGCTTTTCATTTTATTGCGAATCGGCCGAGTCAGTTGATTACAAAAGTAGAACATGTTTTGGCTTGGTTTGAGCGATATCAATAGGCGGTTATTAGACGTTATTAAAGGTTATCTTTCTTACGGGGCGGCAGCAAATATTGGAGAATTTTTAAGGTTTATAAGAGAAAACCTTTCTAGTACAAATAAGTCTTCCCTTTGCCCTACGGCCAAGACCCTTTGCTAAACATAACCTTTAATAACTTTTATTTCTGACAACTGACAACCAAAAATACCTGTATTAGTGTAGGCTTTTCTTAAGGATAAGACTCTATCTTTACAACCGATTACGAAAGAACTTTTTACTAGAGAAAATTACCGCATCAATGACCCGACCCCTTTTAAGTTTCCTTTTTTTTATTGCTTCCTATTGCCAGATTCTGGCACAATGCCCAACTATTTTAACGGATGCCCCTATTGAAGTGTGTAGTAGTGGTGGAACTAAAGTGAATATCGAAACTGTAGGAACTATCTTAAAAGCGAATTGGTCACCAGCAATTGGTTTAGATGACGCTACTATTTTAAATCCTACCTTTTTAGCTCCTCTTGATACGACTTACTTATTAACTATTACGGGACTAGATGCAGAGACGAATGATACTTGCATTGTACAGCAATTAATTAAGATTGACGTGTCGATTTTTGATTTAACGATTACACAAGATACGGTTAAGTTGCCTTGTGGCGATACCATTTTATTAGGCGCTAATGTCGCACCTAATGGGAGCTTTTTTATCATCGAATGGGAAACAGATAATGGTCATTTTACGCTGGGAAATCAAACTTTAACCCCTTTTGTAGATGCAGTAGGACAATATAAAGCCAATGTTATTGGTACTTTGGGGCGAATTGTTTGCCGAGATACTGATTCTTTAGAGGTAGTTTTAGAGGACAGTGATTTGACCATTTTACCTCCTGAATCTCTACATTGCAATCGAACTTCCACTGATTTAACGCTTTTTGAAGAGACAAATTCGGCCGCTTATTTATACAATTGGACGACAACCAATGGACAATTTGCTGCCAATACAGATGGATTTACGACCGTGGTAGATAAGGCTGGAATCTATGAAGTCGCTAGAACGGACCTTTTTGGCGACTGTGAAGTGACTGCTAGGGTGGAAGTGACAGAAACAATAGCTTTTACTGATTTCTCCCTTGATTTAATTGAACGTAATTGTGGAGCGACAGGTAGTTTATCTATTACAGATTTAAGGGGGGGGCAAGCGCCTTTTCAGTATTCTATCGATAATGGAATCACCTTTCAAAATACACCTGATTTTAAGGGGTTAACGGAAACGGATTACGCTATTTTAGTAAAAGATATGAATGGGTGTGAATTGTCAAAGAATATTAATTTTGCCCCTACTGCCTCCTTTGATTTATCCTTGATTAATTTTCAAGCAATCGAAAAAGGAACCGATTTTCAATTGCCTTTAAACATTATTGATAATGGGGCTTTGATTGAATCCATTCAATGGTGGCCTAATGTAGGATTAAGTTGTACGGATTGCGCTCAGCCTTATTTAACGGAATTTAAGAATAGACGATATGAAGTGACGGTGAAAGATAATATGGGCTGTGAGCAAAAAACTAAAATTGAAATTGCGATACTTCAGCCCAACTTGTTTTATAGCCCTACTGTTTTTTCTCCAAATGATGACGGTCAAAATGATGTATTTTCTATTTATACCAATACAAAATTTGTTAGGCAGGTTAATAATTTGACGATTTTTGACCGTTACGGTAATTTGATTTTTCGACAGCCTGTTATTGCCAATAATGCTGATTTGGTAACTTGGGATGGGCGTTATAAAGGAAAAGCAATGCCTATTGGTGCTTATATTTATTCAGGTGAATTGGAATTATTGGATGGGGTGGTTGAGCGATTTAGTGGGACGTTGAATTTGATTCGATAACAGTTGATAGAAGTGTTTTTTTACTCAAAAAATAATTTCCTAACAAATTATAGAATTATTTGACTTTGTTTTCTAGGGGTAATAGCCGATAGCATTGTCTATAGCATTCATCACCTATTTTTAATCTCTAAATACTTAGTTATGAAAACTAAATTGTTAACCTTACTATTTGCTTGTTTTTTAACAACTTCTTATGCACAAATTGATTTGAAAATAAATCCAATTGGTGCTTTATTTGGTAGCCCCGATATCACGGCTGACTTTGTGCTTAATGACCAATTTAGTGTAGAAGGAGGTTTGGGCGTAGATTTTGGTAAGTTTAAAATTAATGATGTCCAATACAAACGTTCTGGATTCAGTGTACTAGCAGTAGGAAAACATTACTTTAACCCTGATTTGGGCGCAGATAAATTTGGAGTCGGCATCTATACTAGATTTAGAAATTTTGGGAACTCACTTTCTGAGGGCGGTAATACGGATGATTATAGTAGAACTAGATTAGCTTTAGGGCTACAAATTGGCTGGAAAAGAGTGAGTGAAAGTGGCTTTATCTTTGAATTTGATTTAGGTGGCGGTAGAGCCTTAGTGGATAATATCAAATTTGATAATGCTAATTCTAGTATTAATGAAGATGATGTGCCTTCTCTCAACATAGACGCTTTGCTTAGAATTGCTATTGGGTATAGAATAAGTAAATAAGAAAAATTGGATGATAGAAGAAATGCTTTTCTTTAGGGAATCATTTGTTCTGTCATCCGATTTAGCTAAATCTTTTGTGGATTTCTGTTTCTAAGCCCTCTTAATAGACTAACGTCACATCTGCTCCAAAATGCTCAATCGTTCCATCTGATAAGGTAATTTTTACGGCACAATAATAAACGGCCGCAGGAGCGCCTTCCCCTTTCCAATAATCTAAATTGTCATAATTATCCATTGGCTGGGAGGCAAAAACAAGATTCCCCCAACGGTCAAATAATTGATAACTAAGCGATTGAATTAAACCGAATTTTGGAAAAATAGTAAACGCATCATTTTTGCCATCTCCATTTGGAGAAAAAACATTAGGTACATAAATATTTTTAGCTACATTAATATCACAACGCTTAAAAGGAGGGGCCGGGGGTAAGGTGAAAAGACCATTTACTGAACAGCCCATTTGGTCGATGACATTAGCTGAATAGTCTCCAGCAGTTAGATTCGCTAAAAGTGGGTCAATTTGATTTTCAATACTCCATTGAATAGCAAATGGCGCTGTACCACCCTCAAAACTTAAAGCTATTTGACCATCGTTGGCATTTTGACAAGAGGGTAGGGTCAACGCTTCATTTATTTGAAAAGAAATATCTGTAACCGCTACTTCCCCTCTAACAATTCCATTACAGTGGCGGTCGTTGAATCCTACAAAATTATATACCCCTACTTCTGATAAAGGAAAAGCAACAGGAGTCGTACTTATTTCGGCAATCCTTTCAACTGTTTCCTCATCAATCGTATAATTAAGTGTCCAAGGTGCTTGCCCAGGAAGGTCAATTACTATTTCGTCTGCTTGCCTGCCTTCACACCAAGTAAAGTCTCCAGCAATAGCTATCGTAGGCACCGCTTGTAATAGTACTTCTATTGCGTCATTATTCGTCGCCCCACAAATATCTGTAACGGTAACCGCATAATTTTTGGGTTCAGTTATTACATCGGTAATATTTGCTGTCGTATCGCCAGATGCCCAAGTATAAAATAATGGTTCGATGCCATCAGGAATGGTCGGACTTAAAGTAAAGGTTTGACCTGGACAAACGACATCGTCCTCAAAAAATACCGTTAAATCCTCTTTGGAATCCTCGATATAAAGCCTTGCTGTATCTTTTTCTTCACAACCACAAGTTAGCGTAGTGACTACTAAATCTACATATTCTGAATTTTCTAAAATATCATCGGGTATAATGGTTAATGGTAAGTCTTTTCTGAATTCTCTGACATCTAAGGTTAGATTGGGAGGGATTATTTCAAAATCTAAACCATTGGTGGCGGTTCCAAGTAAAGATAATTCTAAATCTAAGGGGTTATTTCGGTCGGATAATTTACTTCGGTCAACTACAAAAGTACCATCTAAACAATTTTCATAAACCACACTATCTGGGCGACCATTGACCAATGCTCTAATACCTGCTTTACCACCTGTGTCAAAACTTTTGCCTTCTAAGAATACCGCAGAATCTAAAATATCATCACTGACATCTCCTACCACCAGTCGAATATGATAGGTTTCGCAAGGAATAACACTAAAAAATGCTTGTAATTTTGTGGTATAACCATCAAATTCAATGCCTGCTAAATTTTTTGGCTCATATTTCACATTGCATTGTTGGGCATCAATTCGAGTAAAATTATTAACAAAATAGGCTTCGTTTTTTAAATGATTGACATTATTAATGGTTACCGCATCATCTTTTTGTTCTACTTTAGCCACATTAATAGATTCATTAAATCCATCTCCGTCAATGCCTGGTCCAGATACAAAAAAGCCAAAAGCATCATTGAATTCACTATTGACATATTCACAATATTCTTCAGAGGCAAAAACATAATTAAAGCTTACAAAATCACTCGTTGGCGTAAAATCAAATTCAATGCCTACGACATCGAAAAAAGGAACACCTCGAACTACTTCTTTTAAATAAGGGGCATCGGACTCTCCATAATGACCTCCAGTTATACCTGTGGAGGAATTTGGTCCTGGTACGTCTTCTAAATTTCCCGTGGTGAAAACGATACCTTCTTTTATCCCAATAATATCTTTGGCATTGGTAAAGGAACCAATGCTTTTAATATTCCCAATAGGTTGAATGTTTTCTATTTGTACACAATTTCCCTTTTTGATGAATTCTTCGAGTACTAAGGTTTCAATATCTTCTGTTGGGGTTACTTGGATATTCGTGGAATCTACCGACTGAGCCGATAAGTAACAAGGTAAATAAACAAAAATACCAAAGAGTATTTTCCTTAAAAAAGATGGATGTAAAAGGCTTTGTTTCAATATATTTTTGTTTAGGTGAAAATATACTAAAAATATTTGTCTTAATAAAAATAAATTTATTCGTTGAATGTTTATAGTGTGATTAATTGATAAATAGTTGCTTACTAAAATTATACTTCAACTTACTAAAACTAGATGATTTGGGAGGAAGCTATAACATTTACTTTTATAGAAGAGTATGCTAAAATCACTTCTTGATACAATAAATTTCAATGAAACCAATAATGATGATTATCTTTACTTTGGCTATAGTTTCCTTAAGGGCTTAGAATAATAATCGATTGAAATTACGATTAGAAATAGAAAGATTGAGGAATACGATAGCTGTTTCTCATGTTATTTACGGACGGACTACGGGGGCTGGTGAAACCAAAGTTTATAAGGCTTTTAAAAAGCTAGTAGAATTAGCTTCAATTGCTGAACTAAAGATGTTAGCTAATGATAAAAACGCCATTGTTAAGGGGTATGCTTTTTGGGCATTGCTCCTAAAGAATAGAAAAGAAGCTCAACTAATTAAGTCAAAATTTAGATTTAGTTTTAAAAAAATTTACTTGCGACTATATGGATGTGTAGGGGATCGTTGTCGATTAAAAGATTTTGTAAATTTTATTGATAACTTACCTGATGACCAGATGAAAATTCTTTTCCAAAAAGATGATTGAAAAATCTTTTGCCTAGTTAATTATTTAATATCTGATATTTTATGAAATCTAAATTTAGTTACCACTCCCGATCAGAAATATACATATCCAATTTTTTAACCAAATCAAGATGAGGTTTAATTGTGTCCCCGTCTTCCTTTTCGCAATATTCAATGCTACTTAAAGACATGTTTAATAGATGTTTAAGTTCTGCTAACGAAAAATCTATATCTACTTTTATTTGTTTGTCTCCTAACTTTAAGGTTCGTTTTTCCATGATTGTGTCTACAATTAAACAAGGTGAATAATTAGAAATAGTAGGTAGTTGAGGATGGAGTTTATTGCAAAGCTAATGTATTATTATAATAAATATGTATAAGTTCCTACTTTTTTATTAAAATATAATCATTTTTCGACAGAATATGATATAAAAACTAATATTTTAATTGAAAATGAACTACTATAAAATAATTTAAGTACTAGATAATGTATTGTTATAATTTAAATGGATTTAAGATTTACCTAAATTAAGGATTGTTTATTGTTTTAGGAACGAAAAAAGGGAATAAACCGAAGTTTATCCCCTAATATCTTTTATCTACCCCCCAGCGATAAAAGACGTTGCAAATATAAGGCTATTTGTTAGCCATCACAGTATCTATTTTAGAATATTGTGACATATTCATAGACGGATTATTAAAGTTATAGTCACTTATATGTTTAAAAGGAAATTGTTTTAATGATTGATTGACCAACTACAAGCTATGTAAATTACCTATATTTAGTATAATTTTAATACTAAATATAGGTAGTTTGTGACAGATAACGGAAGGTTGCGAGTTGGAAGTTAAATTCAATCAAATATTACGGGGTAACTTTTTGTTACCCCGTAATTTTAAAGCTACTTTAATAAAGCTATTACTTATTTTATATGTAAAGAACTAATAAGCGGCGGCTAATTTTGCCTTACTACTTAATTTCCTCGAAGTCCTTTAGCTGTTCTATCTTCTAATGCAGGTGCAGGCGTCATCGTTCCTGGATTTGTTTTGACTAATTTTAAAACCTCTTCTACGACTCTTTCCATTTGCGGGTCTCGACCTTTTACTAAAATATTTGGGTCATCCCAAACTTTTATGTCTGGTCTTACTCCTTCTCCTTCCCAAAACCAATGCCCATCGTTATCATAAAGTCTTGCTCCTGGAACTGTAATTCCGCCGCCATCAATTAGCCTATGACCTGTGGCGGGGCCTACTAGTATTCCTAAGGTACGTTCTCCTACAATTGGTCCTGCTTTTAGTTCTTGAAATGCCCAAGGCAAGCCGTCTCCACCAGAACCAGCCCAGCCATTAATCAACATGCCTTTAGGCCCTGTATTGGCTTTGATTGGTTGAGTATGGTCTTTTCCATGTCGCCAATGCAAATTATAGACTACTGGCTTCGTTAGTAATTCTAAAAATCGGTCAGCTAATTGCCCCCCACCATTAAAACGTTCATCAATGATAAATCCTTTTTTATCTAATTGGCCATAATACATTTTGACCAATTCCAATTGTCCTCTGCCAGACGTATTGGACATATAAACATAACCCAGTTGACCACCTGATAATTTATCCACCATTTTACGGTTGTTCTCAATCCATTCTAAATAGCGCAACCTGACTTCGTCACTATGTCCTAGTGTTTCGACAATATGCTGTTTTGCATCCATTAAATGCCCCGTGCTACTAATCTGTAAGGCAACTGTTTTTTCATTTAAACCTTCAAAAGCCGCATAAGGGTCTTTTTTAGGATCTAAGGTGATGCCGTTAACGGAATGAATATAATCACCGACTTTTACATCGACTCCCGTTTGGTCAAAAGGAGAACGAACTTCCGTATCCCAAGCGGCTGGCTGTACAATTCGTTTGATTCGATATTTGTTGTTAGTTAGTTCCCAATCAATTCCTAAATACCCTGTTTCGACTGGTTTTACACGCTCTACGTCTCCATTTCTAGTGTAGGTATGTCCAGCACTTAATTCGGCTACTAAATTGGAAATAACATTGGTGACATCCCAACGTGTGCGAGCGTCTTCAATGAGTGCCCCATATCGTTCTTTCATTAAATTCCAATCAACGCCATGCATATTTGGGTCATAGAAAAAATCTCTATGTCTACGCCATGCATCGTGGAATATTTGTCGCCATTCCTCCTTTGGTATTAAATTCATGACTAATCCTTCTGTTGGAATGGGCGCTTTAATCTTTTGAGCGGGTGCAGGCTTTATAATACCATACTTTCCTTTACTACTAACTAATAAACTTTTTCGGTCTGCTGTCAAGGTTGTTCTGCCAATGCCTTCCATGACAGATTTCTCTTCCATTTCTTTTAAATCTAATAACATTAACGTCCGACCTCGTTTTTCTGAACCTGTATTAGGACTTCGGACAAACAATAATTTGTCTTTAAAAGAAAATAAATCCCCAAAGTTCCCCGCTTCTGGCGATAATAGCCTCAATCTAGCTTCTATATTCTCAAAATCTATCTTTACTTCGGGTACTTTCTCTTCTTTTGATTTTTTAGCTTTTTCCGTAGATGCATCTTTTTTACCTTTTTTCTTGGCTTTTTTAGCATCAGTTTCAGAAGGCGCTGACTTGTCTTCTTTTTCTGCTACTGCATCATTTTTTGGCGCAAATAAATTAGGCGCATCTTTAGTCAAACTCAATACCGCAATCTTAGTAGAATTCGGGTAAACCCAAGTGCCATCTCCCATATCGGAATAATGTGGACGGAAGGCTTGGTCACTATAGAAATATAGATAGTTTCCATCTGCACTAAAAATAGGGGAGAAGTTGGAATAGAAACTGCTAGTAACTGGCGTCGCTTTTTTTGTGTCTACATTATAGACGATAATGGCTTCATTCTGATTATCCCTAGTTTTAGCATAAGTAATCCATTTAGAATCGGGCGACCAATCTATGGAATAACGACCTCGACCGGGATGGCTCACATTCCAATCCATTTTATCGGCAATAGTTTCCATGCCTGTAATGGCATCTACTAAAGTGATTTGATTCTTTTCATCAATAAAGGCTAGTGTTTTACTATCAGGCGACCAATTTAAAGTATAACCGTATCCACCGTTTCTGTTGGTTAATTTTTTAGCCACTTTTGAACCATCTGATTTTTGTAAATAAATTTCATTTTCACCAGATTTATCACTCCAAAAAGCAATTTGTTGTCCATCAGGTGACCAAGCTGGACTTCTATCAAAAGCACCACTAGAATTGGTCATATTCATGCTGAAACCTTCTTTGACAGGTACATTGAATAATTCTCCTCTAGCTTCAAAAATAATCCGTTTGCCCTCAGGAGAGGCAGTTATATTGCTAATATTTTTACTGACCTCTTTTCTTTGCTCCATTTCAATCGCTAAATCGCTGATAATATTGATATTAATGGGCTTAGATGTCTCTGTTTGGAAGTCCATTAAGTATAATTGACCACCCATTTCATAAACCAACTCTTTATCGCCAGCAGACATAAAAGAAATATCAAAATCAGCGTATTTTGTTAGCTGTTTAGTCGTTTTATTTTGGGTATCATAACTCCAAAGATTTAACCGATAATTTGCTCCTTGGTCAGATAGGAAATAAATTTTTTCTCCTGCCCAAGCTGGCTTCCCATCATTGGTTTCATTATTGGTGATATTTTCAGCGGTATTGGTCGTTAAATCAAAGATTAAAACATCAGACGCTAATCCTCCTTTATATCTTTTAAAAGGGTAGTTCTCCGTAATTTTTGTGATATAAGCTAATTTATTACCGTCAGGGCTGTAACTCGCCAGTTCTCCATAGGGAATGGGTAATTTTTCTGGGAAACCGCCCTCTTTAGCGACTTTAAAAAACTGTCTAGCCGAGCGTTGTCCCATTTCTCGACGAGAGGCGAATAATAAATGGGTGCCATCTGGATGCCAATCGACCATTCGGTCTGCATGAGATTGATAAGTTACTCTCGTAGGTAGACCACCCTTAACAGGCATAACGTAGACGTCTAAATTACCTCTGTATTCTGCGGTATATGCAATGGATTGACCGTCAGGAGAAAATTTAGGATAAGATTCTTCTCCTTGTGAATGGGTTAATTGGAGGGCAGTCCCCCCATTTTTGTCGGCTAGCCAAATATCGCCTCCATAAACAAAACAAACTTGTGTATCGGAAACATCTAAATATCGAAATAATTTAGCATTAATTTGGGAAAATGCTGCTAGGGAAAATAATAGTGCAGCAGTTGATAATAACAGTCTCTTCATGATGGGTGTTAATTGGTTAGGAAATAGATTCTTTAGAAATTTTGAGTTATTCCCTTACAAATGTAGCAATTCGTATTAATTAGCGTAAATTCGGGGCAATAAATATTGTTTTTTATAGTAATATTTTAAATTCGAGGCAATAGCAAAATAAAGCTTTGACTTAAAGAAATGGTAGACTTTATTTTCGCTTCACCTATTTAGATAGGTGGCGTAAACTCCTTTTTCCCTCATCCGTTAATAAAAAATTATGAGCTTAAGTTATACTTGTGGTGTTAGTGACAAACCATTATTGGGTATTACTATTGGGGATATGTTAGACCAAACCGTTGCGAAATATCCCAACAATGAAGCTTTGGTGGTTAAGCATCAGAATATTCGCTATACCTATCGACAATTTCAGGTAAAAATAAATGATTGCGCTAGGGCACTACTAGCTATTGGTATTAAAAAAGGGGATAGAGTAGGGGTGTGGGCACCCAATTGTGCAGAGTGGACGATTGTGCAATTTGCTACTAGTAAAATCGGTGCGATTCAAGTCAATATCAATCCTAGTTACCGAGTACATGAATTGGCCTATGCGCTAAATCAATCTGGCTGCGTTTGTCTTGTCACCGCTACTCAGTTTAAGACGTCAGAATATACGAAGATGTTATATGAATTAGCCCCAGAGTTGAATACTTGCCAAGCTGGCGCTTTAGTTGCTGAAAAACTACCTGCTTTGAAGACCGTGGTACGATTACATAGTGATGCTTCGGCTGGTATGTACAGTTGGGCCGATTTATTGAATAAAAAAGAACAAGTTAGCGAAACGGAATTAGCAATTAGGCAGCAAAACCTTTCCGCAGATGAACCGATTAATATTCAATATACAAGTGGCACAACTGGTTATCCAAAAGGAGCTACTTTAAGTCATCATAATATTTTGAATAATGGGTATTTAGTAACAGAGATTATGCGATTTACTGACCAAGATAGATTGGTGATTCCTGTGCCTTTATATCATTGTTTTGGAATGGTGATGGGGAATTTAGGTTGTGTGACGCAAGGAGCGACGATTATTTATGCTGGAGAGGGATTTGAACCTGAAGCAGTTTTGCAAACAGTAGCAGCAGAAAAAGCAACCGCACTTTATGGTGTACCAACGATGTTTATAGCAGAATTGGAGCACCCTAATTTTGCTAAGTATGATTTAAGTTCTTTAAGAACGGGTATTATGGCAGGTTCTCCTTGCCCTGTTGAGGTGATGAAGAAAGTAAATACGCTGATGAATATGAAGGAGGTTGAAATCGCTTATGGCATGACCGAAACTAGCCCTGTGAGCACGCAAACAAGACATGATGCACCCTTGAATAAAAGAGTTGGTACGGTTGGGCGAGTATTGCCGCATACAGAAATTAAAGTCATTAATCCAGAGACAGGACAAGTCGTACCAAGAGGAGAGAAAGGGGAACTTTGTACTAGAGGCTATTGTGTGATGTTAGGATATTGGAAGGATGAGGAAAAAACCAAAGCGGCTATAGATCAGGCTCGTTGGATGCACACAGGCGATTTGGCGGTAATGGACGAGGAAGGCTACTTAAATATTGTAGGGCGAATTAAGGATATGGTTATTCGTGGAGGCGAAAATGTTTACCCTAGAGAGATTGAAGAATTTTTATACCAACACCCAAAAGTGAGTGATGTACAGGTAATCGGTGTGCCAGACAAAAGATTTGGCGAAGAAATCATGGCTTGGGTGAAATTAAAAGAAGGGGAAACTTGTACTGCTGAGGAAATAAAGGATTTTTGTAAAGGGAAAATAGCACATTATAAAGTACCACGATATGTGAAATTTACCGATGAATTTCCAATGACGGTAACAGGAAAAATTCGGAAAGTAGAGATGAGAGAGGTTAGTATTAAAGAATTGGGATTGGAGCATGCTGCTAATATTGAAACTGCATGATTTCTAAAATAATGTATGTTAAAACAGCTTACAAACATTTTTTAAAAAGCAGCGCATTTAGAATCCGATATTCCATCGTTTGATAACTTATTAGACCAGACTAAACCTCAATAATTACTTGTTTTTTGACTAAAATTTAAGGTTACTAATAGCGCTTGTAAAAACCCGAAAAACTTCGTACTTTTGCAGCCGCTTTGAGCAAAGCGAATTTATTAACATTTTTTAATTAATAACAAACTTCTATTTAATGCGAAATTATGAAGTTACTTTCATCGTAGACCCAACGCTGTCGAACGATGAAATAAAGTCGACAGCAAAGACGTACGTTGACCAAATCTCAGGTGCTGGTACAATCGTACACAATAACGAAATTGGATTACGTCAATTAGCTTATCCTATCAAAAACAAAAACACAGGAATTTATACTTGTGTGGAGTTTGAAGTACCAAACGGAGCGGTTATAGATGAGTTAGAATTAGCTATGCGCAGAGACGAGCGTATTTTGCGATTTTTGTCTGTTAAATTAGACAAATATGGTGTAAAATACAACGAGGATAAGCGTGCTGGTAAAATCGGAACCATTGTCAGAAAGAAAAAAGTGGTAGAAGAAGATAGAAGAGACAATAGACGACGAAATAATAAGCGTCGTCCGAATAACAAAAGTGGTAACAAACCACAAGCAAAACCAGCTGCAGAGAATACAGCAGCTAAGTAATTGTTAACATCCAAAAAAAATTAGAAATGGCTTCAAGAGACGATATAAAGTTTTTAAGCAATCCTAAAATCGGTTCTAAGAGAAATAAATATTGCCGATTTAGAAAATTTGGTATCAAGCATATTGATTATAAAGATACCGCTTTTTTAGAGCAATTTGTAAATGACCAAGGTAAAATTTTACCTCGTAGAATTACAGGAAATTCTTTGAAGTATCAAAGACGTGTATCTACTGCAATTAAGCGTGCTAGACATTTAGCTTTATTGCCGTATGTAACAGATTTGCTTAAATAAATTAGTTCATCAGTTGTATCCCGTTACCTGTTACCCGTTCCTAATCGGCAACTGACAACCGGCAACTGGTTATGACCAATTCACTAAACAATGGAAATTATTTTATTAAAAGATATGGATAAAGTTGGGGGTAAGTTAGATATCGTAACTGTAAAAGCAGGATACGGTCGTAACTACTTAATCCCACAAAAATTAGCGATGGTAGCAAATGCTAAGAACCGCGCTAAGATTGATGAAATCAAATCTAAAGAAGCTGCGGATAGAGCGGCAAGATACGATGAGTACAAAGTGATTTCTGACAAAATTCAGGCAGCTACACTTAACATTGGTGCAAAAGCAGGAACAAGCGGAAAAATCTTTGGTAGCGTAACAAATGTTCAATTAGCTGCTGCTTTAAATGATCAAGTAGGCGTAGAGATTGAGCGAAGATTGATTGAAGTTACAGAAGAAGTCAAAGAGTTAGGGGAATATACTGCTAAGGCAAATTTACACCCTGATATTAATACAGTTATTAAATTTAAGGTAATTGCTGAATAAGCAAAGATATCTTAGTTATAACTTATACGAATAATAAAGCCCTTATTTTTCTTTCTTGAAAAATAAGGGCTTTTTGTTTTGCTTATTCAAAAATTGTTAAAGCGTCTTAAAAATTAACATACTTCAATTGCCTATTCTCTAATCATCTCCTTTCCTAATAATTGAAGGAGGTGCTGTTGGCAAACAATCTGAATCATCACAATCAATTAAACCATCACCATCGTTATCTATTCCATCTGTACAATTTGTTTCCGTAGCCGTATTAACATTGACGTAAACTGTTGCCATATCACATAAGGAATTGACAGGAAGAATATCATAACAGACTTCATATTTAAAGGAATCAAGCCCTATAAACTCTATTGCTGGTTGGTAAATTATTTGACCGTTCTCCTCAATTGTAATGGTACCGCCATTTGGAGAAGGATTGGTAATTGCTACAGAAGAGGTATCTAATATAGAACCGATATCATTGGCTAAAACCTCAATAGTAACTGGCGTTTCAAAAGGTGTAGAAACCTCATCTACGAATGCTTCGATTAAGCAATTAGGAACTCTATTTTTCAACTGTGTCTCTTCATCTGCAAAAAACCAGGTATTGATGGTATTTCTATTTCCATAATCTTTATTGATCCAAGAATGGCAAGGTGCATCACAACCGTTTAACTCTATTTGTTTTGCACCGTTTCCTGGCATAAAAGGAATATTAGAATCGTCATAATGTAATTTATTTTCTAAGCTTCCAGAAGGTGGAAGCGGTCTAATATTAGTGGTCTTAAAACCGTTTAATAAAAATTCGACATCAAAAAACGGAATATGATAGACCCCTTGTTGATAGGTGACTAGAATGTCAAGATTTGTTGTTAATGAAACTCGATTTCCTAGACCATCTATACCATCCCAAGGAATACATCTACTATAAGGCGCGGATTCGTTAGCTGTTGGTTCTATATCAAAGACTATAAGTACGTCTCTAGTATTTGGGTCATATTTAAAATCACCGCTACTTTTATCTAAATCAATTAGTGCTTCTATTTGACCTGGTTTTGTTGGTTCAACCAAAATACAAGCATCTCCTTCTTCTCGACAAACATGCAATTCAGGCGTATTATTTAAGGTGCCATATTCTCCAGATGGATAGACTAGAGGGTCTGGGTCGTTTAAAAATAATTTATGTAGGGATAGGGTCGTACCTAATCCAGAAGTTGACTTCCTATCTTCAGCTAGAATACCACTATTACTGGTCCCTGTTTCATTAAAATACATATTAAATGCTGCTGGTTGGAAACCTGAATCTTGAAAATCTATTAGATTAACAAAACCTTCTTCAGATAATACATAAAATCTACCATTAAATGGCCTGTCAAACCAGCCGTAGGTCGTGTTTGGATCACAATCTATGGATGGAGCATAAAAGGCCCAGTTGGTAGCGAATACCCTTCCTGGCTTTGCCTGTGGTACTACCTCTTTTGTGGCAACCGTAATATCCCAATGTTCTATGGCTGTAATTATCTTTGGCGCTGGTGTGTTGGCAAAGGAACTAAATTCAATGTAGTAATCCCCTGCTGGCAGTCCTGATGGGTCAAAAACAATAGGGTCGTAACCACTTGCTCCAGCTATTGGACTTGGACCTGCAACTGCTTCAGCCTTTGAACTGATATTCGCAGTATTGCCATCTATTATTTGTCCGTTTAAATTGCCTGGAGCAGGGTAGACTATATTACCATCTGGAGATTTAATACGAAAAAAGGTAATGTTATTCGCCCCTGAACATGGAAAGTGTCCGCTTGATACAGACTGGCTAAAACCCAGAAATACTTGTTCTTCTTCTGGGTTAGCGATGTGGAAAAAAAGTCTCTGGTCGGCATTTCCATCATATCTTCCGAAACTATTGTAGAGTTCACCGTTGAGGTACAAATAAATCCTATCGGATTCATTAGGAGCAAGCTCCTTTGTCCCCTCCGCGTAGATGGAGTTGTTTGCTATTATTAATAATAAAAATAGCATGATGCAGCGCCCACTCTCACATAGACGCATGCTTTTTACAGTAAGTGTCATACACTTATTTTGTTTGGCCTTTAAAAAATATGATTCCCTCTACAGGGTAAAGCTCGATGAATAATGAGAAGCGTATTCTCGAAACACCGACCCTGAGACGTAATTCCCTAGTAGTCTAATCCAAAATTATTGCATAGCAATATCTTTTTTTGAACATAGGTTTATTGGCCTTGTAATCAACCGGCTACAAGGTAATAATGATTCAATTCTCTTTGTATCTATCATTTTAAGTGAAGCAACTTTTTAAAGTGTCAAAACCTATAAGAAAACCATCTACCTTATCACGACTACTTATTTTACCTAATAGTCTAAATAATAGTAATTGGCATAATCCCTACAAGGTTAATGCTTAAACTCAAATGATTGAATCAAAAAAATAGTAGAAAGTATACTATTTTTTCGATGATAATATTTTAAAAATTAAAGGAAAAAAAAGATTGGAAGGTCAACATAAGGGAAACTTATGCTGAATAGCAGGTGTGCTTTACCAATATTTGATCCTCTCTCTATAAAAAAAATGCCTTATTTTCTAAGACTCTATTGGCTAACATGCACAAATAATGCCAAAGTGTTAACATAATTATTTTTTTTAAATTTGGCAATTAAGATCCTTCTTTTTTATAGATAAGCGACATATTGTTTGTGCTATGCCACTAAATTCATTTGACTATTTTCCTTAATACTCCTTTTTTACTCAAATGCTGAAGCTGCAAAGAGGGAAGGTATCTTCCTTTCAAGAGAACAAAAATTGTTTGTGAACTGAGTTTGCTTGTAGGAAGGCATGTAAGCCCTTTGAGCAGAGAAATAGATGAATGACTATGTCTTAGTACAAAAGAAAATTGCAGAACTGGTAGCTGCTCTTTTCTAAGTCCCTTAAATTAAAAAAGGGAACCTAACCTAAGTTAAATTCCCTTTTTATATTGGTAAAATACTTTTACACTTTATTTTACTCCGTCTACAATCGCTTTGAAAGTATCAGGCTCATTCATCGCCATATCTGCAAGTACTTTTCTATTTAATTGAATGCCTTTAGAAGCTAATTTATGCATGAATACAGAATAAGATAATCCGTGAATTCTGGCAGCTGCATTAATACGAGCTATCCATAGCCTTCTAAATGCTCTTTTTTTGTTTCTACGATCTCTAAAGGCATAAGTTAAACCTTTTTCGACAGCATTTTTAGCTACTGTGTAAACTTTGGATCTTGCACCAAAGTAACCTTTCGCCATTTTTAAAATCTTCTTACGCCTTCTTCTTGACGCAACATGGTTCACTGAACGTGGCATGGTGTTAATTTTTTTGCAAAACAGGGGTTTTCAATGGAAAACACTTCGGACCTGTATTGAGTGAAAAATAAGTTTTAGAATAAATTACCCTCTTAAACAAAGTAATTTTTCTATGCGCTTTTGGTCTGACACATGAACTAGTGCAGAACCTCTTACTCTAAGCTTAGCTTTCCGGCTCTTCTGTCTCTTTCTGTGAGAGGTATTAGCTTGAAATCGCTTAATTTTACCGGATCCTGTGCGCTTGAATCGCTTCTTTGCACTGGAGTGGGTCTTCATATTCGGCATTTCAACGTTTTTTAATTGATTGTTTAATACAAAGTAAAGTAAAGCCTACGCAAAACTTTCTGGACGATTAATCAACCAATAAATTCATAAAATAGTGGTATTCGCCACCCATTTTTTCAATGGGTGCGCAAAGATAGGAACTTTTATCTAAAGTTAAAAGGGCAAAATGGAGTTAGGAGTTATAAATTACGAGTTATAAGTCTAGGAAAGATAGGAAATTAATTTTATTAGGCTAAAGCATCAATAGCTGTGGGAAAATTTATCCAAAATGAATTGAAAATAAGGTGATATAGGTGGAGATTGTTCCGTTAATTGTGTTTGCACAAAATTTCAGGTTTGAAAATCAAGGGCTTTACTGCCTACTGTCTATACGTGCAAATGAGTTATGAATGAAGTTCATTCATAACTCATCACCTATAATTCATTGCTCCGTTTATTTCTTCTTTTTCTTCTTCGGCTGTACCATTACCGACATTCTTCGGCCTTCCATTCTTGGTAGTGCTTCTGCTGCGCCGTATTCTTCTAATTCTTTCAAGAATTTAAGTAATAATAATTCACCTCTTTCCTTGAAAACAATGGTTCTACCCTTGAACTGTACATAGGCTTTTACCTTTGCCCCATCTTCTAAGAAAGCTTTGGCATGCTTTGTCTTAAATTCAAAGTCGTGGTCGTCTGTATTTGGACCAAAACGAATCTCTTTGACAACTGTTTTTACTGCCTTTGCCTTTATTTCTTTTTGTTTTTTCTTTCTGTCGTAAAGGAATTTTTTGTAATCAATTATTTTACAAACAGGGGGAACTGCTTTTGGGGAGATTTCTACTAAATCTAAATCCATTTTCCGCGCCCAACTCTTAACCTCTCTAGTGTTAAATACATCTGCTGCTACTTCTTTACCTGCAGCTTCACTAACTGCTTCCATGTTGTCACCTACTAATCGGATTTGAGGGACTTTAATCAAATCATTAATTCTGAATCTGATTTCTTCTTTCTGATTGTGATTTCTACGATGATGTCTTCTTGCCAATAGTTTTAATATTTAATGAATAAAATGAATAGGATTTTGATTACTATTCTAGTAAATAAATCGTTTGAAATAGTAAAAAGTTCCTGTTTTAAGATAATTTGTGGTAAAAATACTAGAATTATACTTTCTACCAAATATAAAAGGGCTGAACCAGTACTTTTATTAACTGATTCAACCCTTATTTATGTTTTTATTAGAATAATCTGATTAATTGAAAGGATTTTGACCCCAAAAAAAATTGTTTGCTTAATAATAGTGTTATTAAATGACTACTTTTTCTGTGCATCCTTTATTTTTTCAGCTAGAGAAATTGTGATATTATCTCCTTCTGTTGTTAGCTCGGCTAATAAAGTACTTCCTTCCGCTGGATTTTCATTTAAGATGAATTCTGCTAAAGGATCTTCTAGATATTTTTGGATAGCTCTGTGTAAGGGTCTTGCACCAAATTGTGGATCAAATCCCTTTTCTGCGACAAATTTCTTCGCTTCATCAGATAAAGTTAATGCGTATTCCATCCCTTTCAATCGCTTTGTTACATCTTTCAATGCAATCTCTATAATCTTGAAGATGTCTTCTTGATTTAAGCTATTGAAAACGACTACGTCATCAATTCTATTTAAAAATTCTGGAGAGAAAGTACGCTTTAAGGCACTTTCAATCACTCCCTTAGCATGCTCATCTGCTTGATTTGCTCTAGCATTAGTTTGGAAACCAACACCTTGACCGAAATCTTTTAATTGACGAGCACCGATATTAGAGGTCATAATGATTAAGGTGTTCTTAAAATCAACTTTTCTACCTAAACCATCTGTTAATTGACCATCATCTAATACTTGTAATAAGATATTAAATACATCAGGATGTGCTTTTTCGATTTCATCTAAAAGTACTACTGAATAAGGCTTTCTTCTAACCTTCTCTGTTAATTGTCCACCTTCTTCGTAACCAACGTATCCTGGAGGCGCTCCAACTAATCGACTAATAGAGAATTTTTCCATATATTCACTCATGTCAATTCTAATCAAAGAATCATCTGAATCAAATATATATCGAGCTAATGCTTTTGCCAACTCCGTCTTACCAACACCTGTTGGGCCTAAAAAGATAAAAGAACCAATGGGCTTAGAAGGGTCTTTCAAGCCAACTCTATTTCGCTGAATGGCTTTAGCGATTTTGCTAATGGCTTCATCCTGCCCAATCACCATCTGCTTGATGTCATCTCCCATTTTAACGAGTTTCTTACTTTCGTTTTGAGCGACTTTCTGTACAGGGATGCCTGTCATCATAGATACTACTTCTGCAATATCTTCTTCGGTAACAGGGTATTTTTTAGACTTGGATTCTTCTTCCCAATCAATTTTAGCAATTTCTAATTGTCGAATCAATTTAGATTCATCATCTCGTAAGTCTGCAGCCCTTTCATATTGCTGATCTTTGACTGCTTGATTTTTATCTTCCTTGATTTTTTCAATATCTTTCTCGTACTCCTCAATATGCTTTGGTACATGAATGTTTTTCAAGTGAACCCTTGCACCAACTTCATCTAAAACGTCAATCGCTTTATCTGGCAAAAAGCGGTCACTAATGTAGCGAGTACTTAAACTTACACAATTTTCAATGGCCTTATCAGAATAAACTACATTATGAAATTCTTCGTACTTAGGCTTGATATTTTGTAAGATATGTACTGCTTCTTCAGGACTTGGTGGTTCAACCAATACTTTTTGGAATCTTCTATCTAAAGCACCATCTTTTTCAATGTGCTGACGATATTCATCCAATGTGGAAGCGCCAATACATTGTAACTCTCCTCTAGCTAAAGCTGGTTTAAAGATGTTAGAAGCATCTAGTGAACCTGTCGCTCCACCCGCACCTACAATGGTATGAATTTCATCAATGAAAAGGATTACATCTCTAGATTTTTCCAATTCATTCATGATTGCTTTCATCCGCTCTTCGAATTGTCCACGATATTTAGTTCCAGCTACTAAAGCAGCTAAATCCAACATCACAATTCGCTTATCGAACAGCGTTCGGGAAACTTTTCTTTGGATAATTCTTCTGGCTAAACCTTCTACAATGGCCGTTTTACCAACACCTGGTTCACCAATTAAGATTGGATTATTTTTCTTTCTTCTACTTAGAATTTGACTAACCCGCTCAATCTCCGTCTCTCGACCAATAATTGGGTCTAATTTTCCTTCTTCTGCTAATTTGGTGATGTCTCGACCAAAATTATCCAAAACAGGTGTTCTGGATTTGGCTGCACCTTTTCTTTGATAATTACTACCTCGACCTCCAGCGCCTAAATCGCCGCCTTGTTCTTCGTCGAAGTTATCATCAGAATCTTGAGGACCTTGGCTCATAAAATCTGTATCAACTAAATCTTCTTCATGTCTGACATATTCCAACTCAGACTTGAAGGTGTCATAATCTACCTCAAATTGTTCCAAAACTTGAGAGGCTGGATTATCACTATGTTTTAAAATAGATAAAACTAAATGTTCTGTACTAATTTCTTCGGCTTTTAACCGCTTGGCTTCTAAAAAAGTAACTTTTAAAACCCTTTCCGCATCTTTATTTAGCGGAACATTTTCTATGGTTAAAGACGCGTTTAAAGAAGGTCTTCTTTCAATAGAATCTTCGATTACTTGGATCAATTCATCAGAATTAACCTCCAGAGAATCAAAAACTTTTACTGCTAGGCTCTTTCCCTCTCTAACAATACCAAGCAATAAATGCTCAGTGCCGATATAATCATGACCTAATCGAAGGGCTTCCTTGCGACTATTGGCTATGACCTTTTTAACTTTTGGAGAAAACTTTCTGTTCATGATTAGGTTCGGTATATCTGTTTATAAAAATTGAGGGCTCAGTTACATTGAAATTCAACTAAACTGGTTTTTAAATCAAAAATACAAAGATTTCTAAACAATATTAAACAATCTTTTTGTACAAAACAATGTACAGGAAAATTAGTTTAATATAATTTGATTATATAGGCTTTGTACACCCCTAGATTTTGTCTCTTTAAATATGTTAACTATTTATACGTTTTACATAGTAATGATAATAAACAATGAAATAATTTATGAAAAATGTGACTTTTTAGTATTTTAAATATCTCAATAGGAATAGTTATATAATGTTCCTTTAAAATAACCCTATTGATAAAGAAATGTTCTTAGAGACATAAAGAATCAAATTTGTAGATTTCTTTTTGTTCCACTATTATATTGTAGGGATTGAATTATTTAAGGGAAAAAATAATGCCAGTTGTTGATAATGCCTTTTTTTAGTACAATTTGGCAGTTTTGGATTGATTTGCATGACAAATAGTCGGAATAATCTTATTATGGAAAAATTTTATATTGATGCCTTATTGACTACATTTGTGCGATATATTTTAGTAATTTCACTATTATTATCTATCTTGTGATTTACAATTTTAATAACCAAAATCGGTGCTTTGACTGAATTGAAACACTAGCTTACAAAACTTACATTATTATGAAATTTAGTATAGATAAAAACGAGCAATACACAGTATTTTCCCTTCTAGAGGAAAATCTAAATTCTCTTATGGCTCCTTTACTTAAGTCAGAATTTATTATAGCACGAAATGAAGGAATTAGTAACTTTATTTTGGATGTCTCTAATGTTAAATTTATTGACTCTTCTGGGTTGAGCTCCATTTTGACAGCTAATCGTCTTTGGAAAGGCTTTGGTTCTTTTGTTATCACGGGTATTGACCATCCTTCTGTCAAAAAATTAATTGAAATCTCTAGACTAGATTCTGTTTTAGAAATTATTCCAAGCATTCAAGAATCGATTGATTTTGTCATGATGGAAGAGTTGGAACGGGAATTAAAAGCGGAGGCGAGTACGGATGACAATATGCAATAAAAATTAATCTTTGGTTTTATACAGCCTCTTCAAATATGAAATTTGAGTTTGTAAACACGTCTTGCAAGTTCAATTAGTCTCTCTACTGACTATTTGAAATTTTTATTTTAAAAAATTAACTTATTGGATTGTTCTTAGAACAATCATTTAAGAAAAGTGTGGAGTGCATTTATGTACTCCATTTTTTATGGATATAATACAGTAAGCGGTAAACAGTAGGTCATTTTAAATAGAGTATCAGATAAAATAGCTCTATGTTTATACAGATTCTATTTGACTTCTGACAGTTTATATAGTGAACGGTCTGATTTCTGGCTTCTTTTTCAGGATTTATTTTATCTGATTATCAATTTGATACAAATGAATAGATAGTTGCTTAAAAAATGAATATGTCACGACACGTGAGGCTATCATTCCTATTCACTTATTAGACGATTGTCTAATAAGTGTCACTTGTTTGAAGTTTTTAAAGACGAACTATTGTTTTTTGAAATGGAATCATTTAGTTAGATTTTACCATTTTGATCCTTCTTTTTTAGGGTCGCTGTTGATTCAATCTCAATTATATTTAGCATTTTAATCGTTGCTTTAATAGCGGCAATTGCTTGGTCACTATCTAATCCGTTCGTTTTAAATTGTTGCTCATTTAATAACCAAGTAATAGTTGTATGACATAAAGCGTCTGTTCTTCCACCAGGAGGAATCGTTACATTATAGTCCGTAAGGGTAGGGTAGGGCTTCTTTAATTTATCATAAATACCATATAATGCATTCATAAAAGCATCATATTGTCCATCTCCAGAAGCAGTCTCTTCGTAGGTTTTTTTATTAATTTCTATACTAAGGGTTGCGACCGATTGAAGCCCTGCTGCAACGGATAGGGAATAATTTTTGATTTTAATCTTTTGTTCTATTTGTTCGCTTTTTAAGACGTCAGAAATAATATAAGGCAAGTCTTCTTTCGTAACCATTTGCTTTCTATCGCCTAATTCATTGATGCGTTTGGTTACTTTTTTCATGGAATCGATATCCAACTCAATGCCTAACTCTTCCAGATTTTTTTTAATGCTTGCTTTGCCAGCCAATTTTCCTAAAGCGTATTCATGTTTTCGATTAAATCGTTGTGGTTTTAATTCATTATGATATAAATTATCTTTATTGTCGCCGTCAGCATGAATTCCACTAGTTTGGGTAAAAACGAATCCACCGATAATGGGTTTATTGCCTGGAATGCGGATTCCAGAAAAAGATTCTACTATTTTACTAACTGAAAATAATTTACTTTCGTCAATATTAATCGCATGTTCTTTCAAATGGTCATTTACGACTCCTACAACACTTGATAAAGGAACGTTTCCTGCTCGTTCTCCCAAACCATTCATCGTGCAATGAATGCAATCCATCCCAGCTTGAATCGCAGAATAGACATTAGCGGTGGCTAAATCATAATCATTATGCGCATGGAAATCAAAATGTAGGCGAGGAAATCGCTGAATCATTTCTCTAGAGAAGAGATAACTCTGTTCCGGATTTAAGATACCCAATGTATCGGGCAACATAAAACGATTGATGCCTTCAGTACGCAAACTTTCTACAATTTGAAAAACGTATTCAGGAGAAGTACGCATACCATTTGACCAATCTTCCAAATAAACATTGACCGTAATGCCTTTTTCTTTAGCATGTCCAATAACTTCTTTAATATCAGCGACATGCTGTTCTGGTGTTTTACGCAACTGTTTTTCACAATGCCGAGCAGAACCTTTACATAATAAATTGATGACTTTACCGCCAACTCCTTCAATCCATTCTAATGAACGCGTTTTATCTACAAACCCTAAAATTTCTATTTGATGTTGAAAACCATTTTCGGCGGCCCAGCTTAGAATCTTCTTAGCGCCTTCTTTCTCTCCTTCGGAGACGCCTGCTGAGGCAATTTCAATTCTGTCTACTTTCAATTCCTCTAATAATAACTTGGCGATGTGTAATTTTTCAATTGCAGTGAAAGAAACGCCTGAAGTTTGCTCTCCGTCCCGTAGCGTAGTATCTAAAATTGTGATTTTCATATGAGAAGGTATAAAGGTACAAAGGTTAAAAGGCTAAAAGGTGTAATGGTAAAGAGGTCGCATAATTAGGAAATATAGAGTTCTTGATGATGCCTCTTTTTTATATCCCTACCTTTATACCCCTATACCTTTACACCTCTATACCTTTTTTAAGCATTAGCTGCTTCAAAAGCTTGAATCTTATCTTTAATATTCAACAGATAATCAATATCATCATATCCGTTTAACATACATTCTTTTTTATAGCCATTAATATCAAAAGAAACATTGTCTCCACTTGATACAATAGTGAATGTCTGATTTTCTAAGTCTACTTTAAATTCCGCCTTAGGATTGCCTTCTATTTCTGAAAAAACAGTCGCTAAGAATTCATCACTTACGGTAATTGGTAAAATACCGTTATTTAAGGCATTTCCCTTGAAAATATCTGCAAAGAAACTAGAAACGACGACCTTAAAGCCTGCACCTCCTACTGCCCAAGCAGCATGTTCTCTACTTGACCCACAACCAAAATTTTTGCCACCTACTAAAATTTCTCCACTATAAATTGGATTGTTCAAGATGAAATCGGCGATTGGTTGGTCATTTTTGTCATATCTCCAGTCTCTAAATAAATTATCGCCAAACCCTTCTCGAGTAGTGGCTTTCAAAAATCTTGCTGGGATGATTTGATCGGTATCCACATTTTCTATCGGTAAAGGTACCGCTGTGGAAATTAATTGTTCAAATTTTGCTACTGGCATTTTTAAACGGTTTTTGGTTCTCGGCTCACGGTTAACAGTTTAGTCAAACGAGTCTCGAAAACCTATATTTTTTAATTCAAAATGTAAAAGCCAAAAATAAAAATGGAAGCGTAGGAGTCTGTCAACTACTAAAATGCTACCTTGATTTCTGTTTTACACTGTTAAATTTATTATTTTAAATTTTGACTTTAAACTAAAACTCCTCTTGGGTCAACGACTTTCCCTGCAACCGCTACTGCTGCTGCAGTCAATGGACTGGCCAACATCGTTCTAGAACCTGGACCTTGACGGCCTTCAAAGTTTCTATTGGAAGTTGAAACGGCGTATTTGCCAGCAGGAATTTTATCATCATTCATTGCCAAACAAGCAGAACAACCCGGTTGACGCATTTTGAAACCAGCAGCTTCTAATACTTCCACAATACCTTCTGCAATCGCTTGTCTTTCTACTTCTTTAGAACCTGGAACAATCCAAGCCGTTACATTCGCAGCCTTTTGTTTGCCTTTTACATAATCGGCTACAATTCTTAAATCTTCAATTCGACCATTGGTACAACTGCCGATAAACACATAATCGACTTGTTTGCCAATCATTGTGTCTCCTGCTTGGAAACCCATATAATTCATAGATTTCTGGAAAGATGGTTGTTCTGAACCTGCAATACTGCTCAATTCAGGAATTTTACCTGTAATCTTCACACCCATGCCTGGATTCGTACCAAAAGTAATCATCGGTTCAATATCTGCTGCATCAAAACTTTCTTCTCTATCGAAAACAGCATCTTCATCGGTATACAATGTGGCCCATTTCTCTAAGGCTTTATCGTAATCAGCACCTTTAGGCGAATATTTCTTTCCTTTTACAAATTCAAATGTCTTTAAATCAGGAGAAATTAAGCCGCCTCTAGCACCCATTTCGATACTCATATTGCAGACCGTCATTCTACCTTGCATCGACATCTCCCGAAATACATTACCTGCATATTCTACAAAATAACCTGTTCCACCTGCCGCAGTCATTTTTGAAATGATGTATAAAATCACATCTTTAGGAGAGACATTCGGCTTTAATTGTCCATTGACATTAATCCGCATTTTCTTTGGCTTAGGCTGCATAATACACTGCGTCGCCAATACCATTTCTACTTCACTTGTGCCAATACCAAAAGCAATACAGCCAAAAGCACCATGCGTAGAAGTATGACTATCTCCACAAACGATGGTCATTCCCGGTTGGGTGACCCCTAATTGTGGCCCCATAACGTGCACTACGCCTTGATATTCGGTATTTAGACCATAAAGATCAATACCATATTTTTCACAATTTTCAGTTAAAGTATCTACTTGGAATTTAGATAATTTATCTTCAATCGGCTTATCCTGATTGATAGTGGGTACATTATGGTCAGGCGTTGCTACCGTTTGATTCGGGCGCATAACGCTTAATCCTCTTCTGCCCAGTCCATTAAAAGCCTGAGGGCTTGTTACTTCGTGAATTAAATGTCGGTCAATGTATAAAACCGATGGACCATCAGGGATTTCTTGTACTACGTGGGAATCCCAAATCTTGTCGAATAACGTTTTACCTGCCACTTTTGAGTAAATTTTAGTT
>CALFWI010000313.1 GCA_937928615.1 uncultured Saprospiraceae bacterium
ATGTAAAACTGCCGTTACCAAGGTTACTAAAACCATGACAAAAATATCTGACTTAGGCATCTTATTAAAAGTCTTTAAACTCGCCCACTCGAACGTTCCGATAGAGACCATAATCATTAAGCCTGTCAAAGCAGCCATTGGCAACTTTTCAATCAAACTAGCACCGAACATGATAAAAAACAATAACATCAGAGAAGCCACAATTCCAGATAATCTAGCTCTTGCCCCAGAAGAAACGTTAATCAAACTCTGCCCAATCATCGCACATCCACCCATTCCTGAGAATAAGCCAGATAAGATATTAGCAGCACCTTGTGCCACTGCCTCTCTATTTCCTTGACCTCTAGTTTCTGTGATTTCATCAATAATATTCAACGTCAATAAACTTTCAATTAAACCAACACCTGCCATAATCGCAGCATACGGTAAAATAGTCACAAAACTTTCTATCGTAAATGGAATAACAGGAATATGAAAAGGAGGAAAGCCACCAGAAATAGAAGCAATATCACCAACCGTCTTCGTATCAATACCAAATCCTACTACTACGGCAAATATTGTCAAAATAGCTACTAAGGAAGCAGGAATTGCTTTACTCAATTTAGGTAAGCCCCAAATAATGAGCATTGTTACACCAACTAATCCGAGTAAGGTATATAAAGTCATACCCGTTAGCCAGTTTCCAGCAGGGTCTTTGAATTGGTCTAGTTGCGACATAAAAATGATGATTGCCAAACCATTCACAAAACCAAAGATAACGGGATGTGGTACCAATCTCATTAGCTTCCCTAACCTCAGTAAGCCTGCAGTTACTTGAAGTAAGCCTGCCAAGATGACTGTCGCAAAAATATACTCCACACCATGCGTTTGTGCCAATACAACTAAAACGACTGCTACAGCACCAGTTGCCCCAGAAATCATGCCTGGACGACCACCAAAAATAGACGTAATCAAGCCCATCATAAAGGCGGCATACAAACCAGTCAAAGGAGACAATCCAGCAATCAAGGCAAAAGCAACCGCTTCAGGAATCAAAGCCATTGCTACGGTTAGACCAGATAAAATTTCTGTTTTATAATCTACTTTTTGGGATAAATCGAATAAATTAAAATACTTTTTCATTAAAAAATTTGAATTAGACTACCATTAACGGATAGCAAACTATCCGAATAATTTGGAATATTAAAATAAGGAAATTACTAGTGCTTGTGTGGCCTAGGAAAGTCGGTTATTGATGTGGGTCTTTTAGTTAGAAGGCGCAAAAGTATAGCTTATCCAATATAAAGTCAATACATGCAAATAAAGTTCAAATAAAATTATTATTGGATTTAAATAAGTAAAAAACGTAATTCAAAATTTAATTTTATATAAAAATGATTATAAAAATTTAATTTCAAAATCTATTACTAAAGCTATTACTACATTTCTTTAAAGGAAGGATAAGAGAAATATTAAAATAGGGTTATTTTTTTGTTAATTTTAAGTTGAGGTGAGTCAATGGAAAAATAATGTTTGGGATTACGCTTTCTAGTCAATAATTGATAGAAAATAGGAATTAAACTGTCAACTTTAAATTAATAATTTAATAACGATTGTACTAATGACTTCTCAATCAAAAGGTAATAAATCAGGTTCGAAATATACTTCTTTAGCAAGTTCATTATTAAAAATATCTAATTGATAATGACAAGCCAATAGGCCCTTAAAATTATTGGTTAAACGAGGAAATGTTTGTATAAACTCTTTAAAAGTAGTCGCCGTCGATTTTAAGGTAAAATGATAAACAGTCTTAATTGCAGCGATAGTTAAAGTATGATTATACTTGTCTCTAGCGCCTAAATTATCTACAAAGTGAATGATTTGCGTAGGAATATTTTGGAGTGCTTTTTCAACACCATATTTTTGGATATGAATCCATGCCAATCTTAAATGTGCTTCGTGAGAAAACAAAGCAGGGTCGAGGGTGCAAGCTTGAAATTGCTGTTCAAATTGTTGGTTTGTTAATTGTAAATGAGTCATTAAATAAATAGTTAGTTGCGTTCGGATAAATAGTCATTTTGCATTTCACTTAGCTCCTCATCGGATATTAATTCAATAGATACACTTTTGGAATATTCTGATTAAGATTCATGCCCCAATTCCCATTTAATATATTCCCTAACCAATTTACTTTTTTTACTTAAATCAAGGATTATTTCTTGTAATGCTTCCTTATCCAATTGCGCCAAGTCTTGTTTAATTTTAGAAAAGAGGCTATCTCCAAATGGTTGTTCATATAACTTGCTTCCTCTGATGAAATATAGGACTGCAACTTCATGTTTACAAACCGTTCCCCAGTCATACGGACAGTCACAAGAATGAGATTCAATTGTTAAATCCTTATCAATCTTCACAAAAACAGCGTAATCTTCGGAACCAGTAACGGTAGCGCAAAATTCGCCTTTTTCAACCTGTTCGATTTCTGCTATGGCCTCGTTTTCAAAATAGCGAAATCCTCGATTAGCTATTTGAGGTTCTACTGTTTTTTCAAAATCTTTTAAATTCATTGATAGGATTTTAATGGAGTTAAAGGTCTAAAAATAGTCAATCAATTGGTTTGATTTAATCTATATTTTCTTGTGTTATCAATTCATAACTATCTAAGTCGAATGCGGAAAGATAACCTAATCCTTCGTTTTCTTTATACACACAACCACTATCTATTAAAATAACTTGATTTTTTTGAGCAATTGATTGTTCAATCACTTCCATTGTTTCGACCACATGACCCGCAATTTGCTTCTTAGTTGATAAATCTGCTATCTCAAAATTATTTTTTGGAAATAAACCTTTCATCCCTCTATACAAACTCTCTTCGTTAACCAAAAAGGGCGTATGACAAACTAACCAATCTCCTAAATCCAGACAGTAAGGTAATTCACTAAAAAAAGTTAAATATTTTTCTAAATCGTCTAAGAAATCATCTGTTTGATTTTGGTCTAAATAGGTGACAAAGAATTCAAATCCACATTGGTAAGCACTTAAAAAGGCTTGTTCATGATTGCCTCTGACAACATAAAAAGGATAGCCGACCATTTGGAAATCCATGATGATATCTACTACTTCTTTACTATGTTTTCCTTTGTCAATTACATCTCCTAGAATGAAAATTTGGTCAGCTTTTGTAGGATTAATGGTTGTAATTAATGCCTTAAAAGTCTTAAAACAGCCATGTATATCTCCAATGGCAATTCTGCGCCCACTTTTTATTTTTCCTACTTTAGGCAATTCATATTTCATTAATAATATTTACTAAGTTATACGCTATATCTACTAGTATTTATTCTGATTTTTTTCAATGAAGAGACCTCCAAGGTTTTCAAAACCTTGGAGGTCTAAACCACTATATGGTAAAATTAGATTACTTCAAAACATCAAAAACCCGACTATACTTCACAATAAAACTCCGATTCAAAGGCCCACTAACCAAATCAGAAACACGCCCTCTATTTTCATTATAAACCAAAAATAGACCTGTATTCGCTTGTTGTAACCAACCAAATCGAATATTCGCCGACCAAAAATCTGCCACAGAATTATATTGAATCAAACTTTGGACAAAAATATTTGGCGTAA
>CALFWI010000314.1 GCA_937928615.1 uncultured Saprospiraceae bacterium
AGATTTGTTTGGGTCTAAAAGATGTGATTGTGGAGAACAATTAGATAAAGCACTTAAGTTAGCGGCGAAAGAAGGTGGCGTTGTCGTTTATCTTCGCCAAGAAGGACGAGGTATTGGAATTGTAAATAAATTGAAAGCTTATCAATTACAAGATACAGGATTGAATACCATTGATGCGAATACTCATTTAGGTTTGGAAGTGGACTCTAGGGAATATGATGTGGCCATTGAAATTTTAAAGGATTTAGGTATCAAGACAATTGATTTATTAACCAATAATCCATTGAAAGTAGAAGCCATAGCAACTTCTGAGATTCATATTAGAAAAAGAGTAGCTTTAGATATTCCTGCAAAAAAAGAGAACTATGGGTATTTAAAGACTAAAAAAGATAAAATGGGGCATATGTTATCCGTTAATGGGGTGGTGCCTCACTAAATGAGACAGACGAGTTGATTAATTCGATATTTTAGGAACAGTTAGTATTCCAATCGTAAGCAGTTCGCTAAATGTAAAGATTTCCTGAATCTTTACATTTAGCCCATGTTAAAAAAGGCACTTTCCAAACATTTCTCGACTTTATATAGTTAACAATATTAAGAGCTGGTAGGGAATCTATATTTTGGACTAAAAAAGCGTTTTTTATTTCCACAACAAATTCCCTACAAACGCTAAAGATTCTATTTAATCAGAAGTAACCAACTATTTAAATCCATGAAAATAGGTATTGTTTGTTATCCAACTTATGGCGGAAGTGGCGTAGTGGCTACAGAAGTTGGGCTAGGTTTGGCTAAAAGAGGGCATCAAATACATTTTATTACTTATAAACGGCCCGTTAGATTATCTCCTTTTCATGAAAATGTATACTTTCATGAAGTTGCGGAGGCAGATTATCCATTATTTGAATATCCTCCCTATGATACTGCTTTAGCTAGTAAAATGGTAGATGTAGTCAAATACGAAAATCTAGATTTATTGCATGTTCACTATGCTATTCCGCATGCAGCCGTAGCTTATATGGCGAAGAAAATTTTGTTATCAGAAGGACGGTATGTACCTGTGGTGACAACCTTGCATGGAACAGACATTACTTTAGTCGGTAAGCATCGAACTTTTGCACCCGTTGTAGCTTTTTCTATCAATAAATCAGATGGGGTAACAGCGGTCTCTGAATATTTGAGTAAGCAAACCAAAGAGCATTTTGATATAAAAAATAATATCGAAGTCATTTATAATTTTATTGATTTTGATCGCTTTAAGAAAGTAGATAAAGACCATTTTAAGAAATTAATAGCCCCTAATGGTGAACGCATATTAACCCACGTTTCCAATTTCAGAAAGGTAAAACGAGTAGCAGACGTCATCGAAATTTTTAAACGGGTTTACCAAGAAGTTCCTAGTAAACTATTATTGATTGGAGATGGACCAGAACGACAAAATTTAGAGGAATTATGTCGAGAAATTGGCCTATGTCACGAGATTCGTTTCTTAGGTAAACAAGATGCGGTAGAAGAATTATTAGCGATTTCTGACCTGTTTATTATTCCTTCTGCAAATGAAAGTTTTGGTTTGGCAGCTTTAGAAGCGATGGCTTGTGAAGTACCCGTTATTTCTTCTAATGTTGGTGGTTTACCAGAGGTGAATATCCATGGAGAAACAGGTTTTTTAAGTGATGTTGGAGATGTAGATGAAATGGCTGAAAATGCCATTCGTATCTTAAAAGATGATAAGATATTAGCGGAATTTAGTAAAAATGCACTAGCACAAGCTAAACGATTTGATATAAAAGAAATACTGCCTAAATATGAGGCTTATTATGAGCATATTCTAAAAACTGCGGTTTACGCAAATCAAACGACAGAGGTTGAAGGGTAGATTTAAAATGCTACAGGCATAGCTGGTAAAATAAAAAAGCAGGTGATTTAAGAGAATCACCTGCTTTTTTTGGAGCGTTCCTCACCTATCCATCCGCACAATCTTAGGATAAAACTGCCCCAAAACATCCACTAAATTTTGCTGACTAGCCATCACTTGATGAATATCTTTATAGGCGAAAGGCGCTTCATCCAAACCACCGCCAATTAATTCCACTTGATGTTGTTTCAAATGTTTTTTCAATTCATTATAAGTCGTGGATTTTTTTGCTTTGGTTCTCGACATTTTTCGACCTGCACCGTGGGAGGCGGAATTAATCGCCATAGCGACTCCTTTTCCTCTAACGATAAAAGCAGGGGCGGTCATCGACCCAGGAATGATACCTAAAACACCTTTCCCTGCTGGAGTAGCCCCTTTGCGATGCACGATGATTTCTTGCCCATCTGGTAAGTGTTCTTTCCAAGCAAAATTATGATGATTTTCAATGGTCGCAATCGGTTGTTCGCCCAAAGCTTTACCTAAACGGTGATGAATATGGGCATGGCAAGCGGAGGCATAATCTCCTGCTAAATTCATTGCCAACCAATATTCCATACCCGCTTCGGAATCCAAATCCAACCAAGCTAAATGTTTGGCTACTTTTGGTAAAAAGCATTGGTTCATGGCAATTTGCGTATAATGCCTAGCAATATAAGCCCCAAAACCTCTGGAACCAGAATGGGATAAAATGCCAACATATTGACCAGTCGGTAAATTAAATTCATTATCAATTTCCGTAATTTCAACGACGCCAAATTCTACAAAATGATTCCCTGAACCAGAAGAACCAATTTGTCTGCGAGCTTTTCCTTGCAGCGGTCGTAGAAATTTAATGTCCCTAAATTCTTGTCTTTCTAGCACCGCATCATCCATGGGGTTGGCAAAAACACTTTTGCCAAACTTAGTATTTGTTTGTAAAATTTCTTTTAATTGACGCGTTTCTTTTTTTAGAAAAGAGGGCGGTAAATCGTAAACCGTCAAACACATACGGCAACCAATATCCATCCCTACGGCATAGGGGATAATGGCATTATTCGTGGCTAGGACGCCACCAATGGGTAAGCCATAACCTTGATGCGCATCGGGCATTAATGCACCTTTAACCGTCACGGGTAACCGCATCGCAGTATCCATTTGCAAGAGCGTACCCGGCTCAATGTGTTGTAAACCGTAAGCTTGATACGTTTTTGGTTCGGGAGTTAAGGCAATTTCTTCATTAACTTCGGCTGCTATTTCTATTAATTCTTCGGTAATGCTACCAAAGATAGGATCGGCTTGAAATTGTTCAGGGGCATCTACTACCGCTTTTAGTTGAGCTAAAACGGCTTCTTTGGTTTGTTTTTTACAATATTTAATAGCAACATTAATGGCGATGCCAATCGCTTTCCCTTTTGGATAACCAATCGCTAATAAATCTTTTTGTCGTAATTTTAATTTTTTTGCCAAATTCTATTTTTTGGTGAAAGTATTGTGGCATTTTAGGACCACGCTGAATTTTTATAATAACTTCTATACAAAGTCACTTTGATGCTTAAAGAGTTCCCCAAGCCATGATTTTATATTTGAAATAGGGGAGTATACCATAAATATTATCTTGGCAAGCGGCATTATTCCGAAAAAAGGAGTATTTTTATTCTCTAAATAGCTACAATTGCATTTAGTGTCAACCTTTCTTCCCCCCTTCATACATAGGCTTGCCTCTAAAATCCACCATCAAAATACCTGCTTATTAGTCAAATCCTCCTGATTTGATTAATGAACACTGTAAAAACAAAACTATGAATTTGGCAAAAGCAATGGGGCTTTTCCTCACTTTTTTATGCTACACTACTGCTCTGACCAGTCAATCTATTTTTATCAATGAATTTATGGCGTCGAATGAGACCACTATTTCGGATGAAAATGGGGAAGCTGACGATTGGGTAGAAATTTACAATGCAGGCCCTCTTCCTTTTGACATTGGCGGAAAATTTGTCACCGATGACCTTTCCGAATGGAATCAATGGCAGATTCCTACCAATAATCCTACTTTAACCACGATACCAGCAGGGGGGTATTTAATTCTTTGGTTTGATGGAGACGAAGACCAAGGAATTTTGCATGTTAGCCCAAAATTAGGTAGTGGTGGAGAACAAATTGGTATTTATAATGGAGATGGAACAGTCTTAGATACCCTAACTTATGGCGAACAAAGTAAAGATATTTCAGAGGGACGATTTCCAAATGGCAGTCTAAATTTTGTAAAATTTGCTTCCCCTACACCGGGTACAGTTAATAGCGAACCAGCACCCGAAGAAGTTGCAATACCCACCATTTCACAAATAGGTGGTTTGTATACGGCCCCCTTATCATTAACAATAGAGACAACTACGGAAGCTGGGGTTATCTATTATACTAGGGATGGAAGTGACCCTGATGAAAATAGTTTACTATACAATGAAGCTATCTCGGTCAATACTTCTCAGGTTATTCGGGCAAAAGCGTTTAAGGCAGGTGCTACCGCTAGCGCAATTATTACCAATACTTACCTAATTAATACCAATCATACTTTTCCAGTTGTTGCGCTTTCAGGCAATCCCGAAAAATTCTTTGGAGAAGCGGAGGGTTTATTTCCAAATTTTACTGAAGACGTTGAAGTGCCTTTAAATGTTGAAATGTATGAAACAGATGGTACACAAGGATTCAATCAGGCACTCGAAGTAGAAATCCAAGGTTCAGCTAGTGCAAAATTGCCTCAAAAATCATTAGCGATGAAAGCTAAAGGCAGTCTAGGCAGTTCTACGATAGATTATGCGGTTTTTCCTAATGAAGATTTGACCGAATATAGAAGTTTAACCTTAAGGAATTCAGGACAAGATTGGGAATACACTTTATTTAGAGATGCTTTAGAAAGTGATTTAGTAGCCAATTTAAGTGACCTAGAAGTAGAGATAGAAGCGCCCAATTTAGACGACCAAGCCTATCGACCTGCAATTGCTTATTTGAATGGGGAATATTGGGGGATTTATAATTTAAGAGAGCGTTCGGACAAGCGGTATATAAGGAATAGATATGGTTTAAAAGATGATGAAATTGATTTATTAGAAAATTTAGAGGAGGCAAAAGAAGGTGATTTTGAAGCATGGAACAGCATGGATAGCTTATTAAGAGCCAAAACCTTTACAGACGAGGCAGGCTTGAATGAGTTGGCGAATTTGGCAGATTTAGATAATTACATGGATTATATGATTCATAATATCTTTTTGGACAATACAGATTGGCCAGGCAACAATTATCTCCGTTGGCGAGAACGTAGCCCCGAAGGTAAATGGCGCTGGATGACTAAAGATTTGGATTATGGATTTGGTTTTGTAGAACTAGATACCGAAAACTTTAATACAGGCAATCCAAATGTCAATTCTTTAGATAGGATGCTAAATCCTACCTTCTTCTTTCCAAACCCTGATTGGGCAACTATTTTATTTAATCGATTGATGGAAAATCCTATTTGGAAAGCCCGATTTATCAACCGAATGGCAGACCAATTAAATGTATTATTTCCTAAAAATAGACTACTAGATAAAATCAATACCTTTCAAGCGAGGTATCAGCCAGAAATCAGTCAACATAATCAAAAATGGCAAAACGTTTGGACGTGGAATCAAGACATAGATGTATTGCGAAGGTTTGCAGAAGGTAGAACAGAAGCCGTTCGAGGCCATTTTATAGAAAGTATTCCAGAGGTGGAAGGAACTGCTAAAGTGGCATTAAATACATTACCAGCAAATGGAGGCCGTATCAAAATTAATACGGTGACGACGAACCAAAACGGTACGCCTTGGATAGGTGTTTATTTTGAAGGAGTAGACCTACCCATAGAAGCAATTGCGAACGATGGATTTAAATTTATGGGCTGGTCCGCAAATATTAATTCAACCACAACCAATGCAACCATTAATTTAGCTGGAGACATCAGTATTACCGCCATTTTTGTCCCCGAAGGAGATTCGACTGATATGCCTTTAAATCAAGTCATTAATTTTCCAGCAATAGCAGATAAAAGTACAACAACTACTCCTTTTGAGGTAAATGTTACCGCAAGTTCTGGTTTACCAGTAACCTTATCCATTATTTCTGGCCCTGCTACTTTATCAGGGAAGACCATCACTTTAAATGGAGAAACGGGAACCGTTTTCCTACAAGCCAGTCAAGCAGGAAATGCGCAGTATAATGCAGCGACAACAGTTAGTCGCCTTTTTGATGTGGTCGAGGAAGGTACTACTACCGATCCGCCAACTACGGTGGATTATTGTCAAGTAAAAGGCAACCAGCCTTGGCAGGAATACATAGCGAATGTGCAATTTAATGGGATTGATAATACTTCTGAAAAAGAGGGATACGGTGATTTTTTAACTCAATCAGCGACGATTAATCAAGGCGAGCGCTACCCCATTTCTTTAACCCCAGGTTTTAGTTGGGCACATCGAGAAGAACATTTTACAGTTTGGGTAGACTGGAATCAAGATGGTGATTTTATGGACGCAGCAGAACTGGCTTACACAGATGTTTTTATTATCGGTGAAAACGGTACACCAGCAACGCCGATTGTTGGTTTAATTACTGTTCCAAATACCGCTTTAGTAGGCACAACTCGAATGCGGGTAAGTATGCAGCGAAATAATGTAGCTGAATCTTGTGAAACTTTTACTTTTGGAGAGGTGGAAGATTACACGCTGATTATAATGGAAGCAGGGGAAACAAGCACTAGTTTAACGGTAGATTGTCCCGCAGCTATTGTCTTGACTGCCGAGGCAGGTGCATCTGGAGCAACAGCAGTATGGGATATTCCAAACGTAACAACTGATTGTCTCAATGGAATTAATACCATCATTCAAACGAATGGTTTACCTAATGGTAGTTTTTTCCCAGTAGGTAGTTCGTTAGTGAATTATATGATTACGGATAATTGTGGGAATTCAACTACTTGTGAAATTGAAATAAAAGTAGTTGAAAGTGGTAGCTATTGTACCGCAATAGGCAATCAACCGTGGCTAGAATACATTAAAAATGTTAGCTTAAATACGCTTGACAATACCTCTTTTAAAGAACGTTATGAAGATTTTACGAATATTTCAACCGTTTTAGAAACGGGACAGGAATACGAAATAAGTCTAAGTCCAGGTTTTAGTTTTTTTCAATGGAATGAAGCATTTCAAGTATGGATAGATTTAGACGGGAATGGAAGTTTTGAAGAAGCTGGAGAATTGGTCTTTACGGGTGTTTATCCTGCCCAAACGCAGGGAACGACTCCAGAACCAATTACGGGTAATTTTACCATTCCAAACACGGTAAATCCTATTACTACTAGAATGCGGGTAGTCATGCAAAGAGAAATCCCCGCTGCTGCCTGTGATAATTTTGAATTAGGAGAAGTAGAGGATTATACGATTGAAATTATTCGAGGAAATAATGGAAATTCAAGAAATCGTTATTTAAATTTTACAGCTTTTAATATTGGTCGAGCCATCGAATTGCAATGGTTGACGAATACTATTGATGAAAGTAAAAGTTTTATAGTGGAGCGTTCCGCAGATGGCGAGACTTTTGAAGGGCTAAAAGATGTGCACGAATTTACAGATAAAAATCAAGATGCCTTTTTTAAAGAAGTGGACCAGCAACCTTTGATGGGCATGAATTATTATCGCTTAAAGCAAGTGCTAACCGATGGGCAGACTACTTTTTCGCCTATTCAAGCAGTTAACTTTCAAATTGATTTAGATAAATTGGTGGTTTTTCCAAACCCAGCACAAGAAGCCTTGAATATACAGTTACCCGATTTGATGGGGCAAACGTTGTCTATTCAATTATTTGATGCCTTTGGACAATTACATAAAAACCTAGAAGTCGGAACAAGCACTCAAGATTTAGTGACTATTCCAGTAACCAATTTTGCCAATGGTTTGTATTATTTGCAAATCTCTGCGGGGCATCAAAAAATGATAAATCGAAAGGTAATTATTAATCGCTTGTATTAATCGGTTAAAATGGGTAGCAAAGTCTTTAGGCTAAAAAAAGGCTTTGCTACCGATTTACCAAAAGCATCCTTTTGGTATAAAAAATATTGTCAACCACCTGACACATAAAATTTGTTAAGAAAAGACATCCTACAAAATAACCTTCAAAAGATTGCGTTTTGATTTAACAAACTGCAATTACACCACGATTACGTTTAACAAATAATACTTAAATCTTCCGCTTATACTCACTTCTACACTTTAACGGGTCAGACTGATGCAATCTTAAAGTCACTTTTGTAGACTTCTCATAATCAACTACTACCCTTATTGATTCATTTATTTTTCTTTCTTTTGCATTAGGTTTTATAAAAATGGTTAAATGTACACGGCATACAATTTGCCTTTCATTTAAGTGTTTACATATTCAGGCATTTATTCATTTATAGAGAAAGATAACCAAACAGATAAATCATATGATTAAGCAAATGTTAGCAGTCGGTGTTTTAAGTTTATTAATAACGCACCAAATATTCGCCCAATGTGTTAAAGGAGATTGCCAGAATGGATATGGTAAATTCCAATACAAAAGTGGCGCAGCTTACGAAGGGAATTTCAAAAAAGGACAAATTCATGGACAAGGAGTTTTATACTTTTCTAATGGCGATAAATACATTGGACAGTGGGAGAACAGGTATAGAGAAGGCAAAGGAAAATTAACTTTTCATAATGGTGATATCTACCAAGGTAATTTTGTGAGAAATGAATTTAATGGACATGGCGTCATTTCATTTGCCAATGGCGATGAATATGATGGCAATTTTGTAGATGGACAATTCCAAGACGAAGGAATAATGGTTTATGCCAATGGCGATAAATACATTGGGGAGTGGAAAAACAATAAACGACATGGGGTAGGAAAACTTGTTTTAGCCAATGGTGAAGTGCAAGAAGGGGATTGGGAAAAGGATAACTATGCAACAGAAGAAATGCCTCCAATGGTAGACAATAGCCTAGAATTAACCGACAGAAACCTAAGAATTTGTAATGAAGTGTATTGCGAAAGTGGGAAAGGGGTCTATAATTATCCAGATGGTGCGCAATACATTGGTAGTTTTGAAGGCGGAAAGCCGTCAGGACATGGTACTTGTTATTATGCCAATGGGGATAAATATATTGGCTACTGGCAAAATCATGGACCAAATGGAGAAGGGGTATTTACTTATAAAAATTCAGGTAGAACCATCGCTGCTATTTGGTTAGATGGAGAAGCGATTCGCCCATTGGAGACCTTAACCGCTGGAACATTAGGAGAAGAAATTCCAGTAGAAGAAACGGAGGAAGTAAAAATTTGGTCAGTTGTGGTAGGAGTTTCTACTTATCAACACATGCCTGCTTTACGATTTACCGATGACGATGCTTATCGCTTTTATGCCTTTTTGAAAAGCCCAGAAGGGGGTGCTTTGCATAATGACCAGATTAGGTTGTTGATTGATGAAGATGCGACTAGAAATAATATTTTATCCGCCTTACAAGAAACGCTATTGAAGGCCGATGAAAATGATGTGATTGTCTTTTATTATTCTGGTCATGGTTTAGAAGGGTCTTTTATTCCAGTAGATTACGATGGCTTTAATAATCGAGTCTTACACGATGAAATCAAGCAAGTTTTTGAAAAAAGTAAAGCCAAGCATAAAATTATTTTTGCGGATGCTTGTTACTCTGGTAGTTTGTTAGCGATGAAGAGCGTAGTGAATAATACTTTAGAGAAGTATTATGGTTCTTTTAGAGATTCTAAAGGTGGGCTAGCATTTTTTACTTCTTCTCAAGGGGAAGAAATATCGCTAGAAGATGGTGGCTTAAGACAAGGTATTTTTACCCACTTTCTAATTAGAGGTTTAAATGGAGAAGCAGATGTCAATCAAGACAAAATTGTGACGATTCAAGAAATAGCCGATTTTGTTTCTAAAGGGGTGCGTAAGTACACTGCCAAAGTACAGACGCCCGTTTTGACGGGAAATTATGATGCGAATATGCCTGTAGCCGTGATACGATAAATTAGTTAGCAGTAGGCAGTATGACCGTTTAGTACTGCTTACTGCCAACTGTAAGAGACTGTTTAGTTAGCTGTGTTTGTATAAAAAATCAGGTTTGAAAATCAAAGGCTTAACTGCCTACGGTCAACTGTAATATTGCCTACTGCTTTTTTATTCCCGCATTTAGCCGTACTTTTAGCGTTATTAAGCAACAGCGGATTCCTTTTTAATGACGCCTACTATTTCCTTTACCATTTATCATTTTTTAATCTTGTTGGTCATCCTACAAGGGGTATTTTTGGCGGCTATATTTTTACTCAATGAAAAATTTAAAAAGAAATCCAATCAAGTACTAGGAGGGGCATTAATTGCGATGGCTTTATTAGCAATCGGGCATCTACTGGATGATTTGGGCGGGAGTGAACAATATCCAATGATTACTTATTTACCCATTCGATATACCATTCTTTTACCCATCACTTTATTTTATACCATTACTTTTTTACTTGACCCTAAGTACCAATTAAAGCGAATTGATTATTGGTTTTTAGCCCCTTTTTTTATCCAAATTGGGCTTAATTTTTTATTGTTTTTAGTTTATCTACTTGCGCCCAATTTGGTCGAAGACAGTTCCTTTTATTTTTGGTATATTCAAATTAGAGAAACCCTATCCATTCTTTATAGTATCGTTGTCATTTTTTTAGTCCTTAAGAAACTGCGAAATTATCAATTTCATTTTAAACAACAGCAAATTGGAGGAGTCACGAATGAAAGCTTGAAATGGGTACAAAATTCTATTTGGGTATTACTAATCTTATGTGCTTTATGGATTATCGGTCAATTAGAATTCTTTTTTTATGGCGATAATGTTTTGTCTTTTCACCCTACGTGGATATTGATGGGCCTACTCGTTTTTTGGTTAGGTTATTTTATGATTTTAAGACGAGATGTTTTTGAAATACCTACCTTAAAAGATAGTACTAAAGCGACCCTTTCCGATAAAACAGCCGAACATTTCAAGCGAGTAGTCCAGTTAGTAGAAAGGGAAAAACTTTATAGAAACCCTGCGCTTAGTATGGACTTATTGGCTCAGAAATCCAACCTAAGTAATGGTTATTTATCTCAAATAATCAACCAGAAAGAAGGCAAGAATTTTTATGATTTTATCAATACCTATCGAGTCGAAGAAGTAAAAGCGCACCTGAATGATGCCGATTACGACCACTATTCTATTTTAGGCATTGGCTTGGAAGCAGGCTTTCAATCCAAATCTACCTTTAATGCCGTCTTCAAAAAAATGACGGGCATGACGCCTACCCAGTATAAAAAAGCCCAGTTACCTTAAATTAAGTTTTTAGGACGTGTTGAACTCGTCCAGCTACCTTACATTGTAGGTTTTTAGACGATATACCAGCATGTTTGCGCTATTCTTGCAGTAATTCTTAATTTTATAGGAAGTTTAGCAAAGGGTAAGGGAATAGTCTATTATGCTTTGTTAAGTTTCTATTACAACCAAATCATCATGACAACTACGACAAAAGCACCCAGTTTTCCCAAAGGATATTCTTTATTTGAAGTCCTCTTAAAAACCAACGATTTCCTTAAACATCCAGTCAAATTTGTCCAAAAAAGTTTAGATAAATTTGGAGATAGTTATGGGGCAACCTTGCCAGGAGGGCGTAAGATAATCTGGACTAGAGACCCTCAATTTATTGACCATGTCTTAAGAGGCAATCAACGAAATTTTATCAAATCAGATTTTGCCACAGGAAGAGCTTCGGATTTTTTTGGAAATGGTTTAGTATTCTCCAAAGGAGATTATTGGAGGCGACAAAGACGATTGATACAACCTGGATTTCATCGTCAAAAATTGATAGGTTTATATGACATTATCATCAAAACCATCCAAGAAACCTTGGCTGAAATACCTACAGAAACTCCTGTAGATATATACCCTTTAATGAGTCACTTATCTTTTAAAGTATTGATTAATTCCCTTTTTGATATTTCGCTATCAACATCGTTGATGACGGAACTCAATCAACTATTTAATGAACTCCAAGCGTTTTTAATGGATGAGGCAAATAAGCCTTACAAAAAATTATTTTATCCCTTTAATAATGTGGAGAAAAAGCAATATGCGAAGTCGGAAAGACTGAGGGCTATTTTGCGAGATATCATTCAAGAACGAAGAAGTAGTACGCATACTTACACCGATATTTTAGACATGTTGTTAAATAGTAAATATGAAGATACAGGGGAAGAAATGACGGAACAACAGATAATTGACGAATTATTAGTACTACTTTTTGCAGGTTTTGAGACTTCTTCTAATGTATTGTCTTGGCTACTTTATTTATTGGCAAAAAATCCAGCTAGTAAAGAAAAATTAGTACAGACTTTAAAAGGAAAAGACATTTATAGTAGTGGGCAAAATGAGTACTTAAAAGCGACGGTTAATGAAGGATTACGTTTGTACCCTGCGGCTTGGATGACGGAAAGAATAGCCTTAAAAGAGGATACCTTTGGAGAATATGTGATTCCTAAAGATACCCATATTTTGTCTTTTTTCTATGGATTACACCGCAACAAAAAATACTGGGATTCCCCTGATGAATTTCAACCAGAACGATTTTTAAAAGAAGGTAAAGTGATTAAGCGAAAAGCTTTTTTTCCATTTGGTGTAGGGCCAAGAATGTGTATAGGCAATCATTTTGCCTTAGCAGAAATTACTTTTTTTGTACATGCTTTTTTTGAAAAATTCGATGTAGTAACGACTGACCAAGTTCCTCAAATGAATCCCTTATTGACTTTGCAACCAGATAAGATAATACTGAAAGTGACAGCAA
>CALFWI010000315.1 GCA_937928615.1 uncultured Saprospiraceae bacterium
ATCGTCTTTATACGCATGGATATCAAAAGGTGCTTCGTTCATCGCTTTTCGTTCTGCCTTCGTCACTTCTGCCACATCATCGTAAAATTCTGGAATGGTAATGTGATTGTTTTCGTCGTGCATCGACGCAATCATTTTACACAGAATGTTGATTGGATTCGCTACTGCACCACCATAAACACCTGAGTGTAAATCTCTATTTGGCCCCGTTACTTCTACTTCTAAATAACTCAACCCTCTTAACCCAACAGAAATAGATGGACAATCATTGGCAATAATCGACGTGTCGGAAATCATCACCATATCGCAAGCCAACTTTTCTTTATTCGCTTGGCAAAAAACGCCTAAATTATCAGACCCGACTTCTTCTTCTCCTTCTATCATAAATTTTATATTACAAGGCAAAGCATCTTCCGCTATCATGGCTTCAAAGGCTTTTACATGCATATAAAATTGCCCCTTGTCATCCGCAGAACCTCTGGCGAAAATTGCCCCATCTGGGTGTACTTTCGTTGGTTTGATAACAGGTTCAAATGGTCCAGTTGTCCACAATTCTAACGGGTCTGGTGGTTGCACATCGTAATGCCCATAAACCAAAACAGTTGGTAAAGCAGGGTCAATGAGCTTATCTCCGTAAACAATTGGATGGCCTGCTGTTTGGCAAACTTCTACATTGTCCGCCCCTGCTGCTTTTAGTTTTTCTGCGGTATAGACTGCTGTTTTAGCAACATCGGCCTTATAATCAGGGTCGGCACTAATAGATGGGATTTTTAAGATTTCAATTAATTCGTCTAAAAATCGTTGCTTATTTTTATTGATATACGCTTGTACTTTTTCCATATTTTGGTTATTATTTAGTTACGAGTTGTTACGGGTTACGAGTTGCCAGTTGCCAGTTTTACGAAAACATGGATGGATTACAACTCCTAACTCGAATTAGGAACGCAAATATAATAAGGCTATTTTACAAAAGTTGGAAGTTTTCATTTTTTGCTAAATTTTCAGAATTTAGTAAATTTAAACTTCTTTTACTTCACACCAAAAAACCCTTACTGAAATGATTTTTTTACTAGCCCTTTCCTATCTATTTGTCGCCGCAGGAATTAGCTATTTCATCTATTTCTATAGTGCCGTTTTTAAAGTAGTAGGTGATTCAAGTATGGAAGCGTTTAATGAGGAGGAGACCAATCCAGATGATATAATAGACGAAACGGAAACTAACGCTATCAATCATTTTGGCACTTTTGTCTTTATTATCCTAGGCGTTTTAGCTTGGACTTTTATGGGATTATTTGTGGGTAAAATTGCAGACGACCTAACCGACCATTTTTTGTTAAAATATCTCAGTTATTTCTTTTTGTATTTTTTCTTTCTGCGGCTGCCCTTTGGAATACTGAATAAATCCATTGTCAAAAGTCATGGATTTCCCCACTTTCCTGAAAAATACATTTTTGCTTTGGTGATGCTATTGTTTTATGTGGTAGGTGTTTTGTTGGCGGATAAAGTACCGCATTTTTCGGAGTGGTCTGGATTGGTGATTGGATAAATAAGAAGGTGGATTTTACCAACGGATAAATTAAGTCCAACGGATTTTTTTAACCATATAGTCATTTAAGTTCATAGAGCAAAAAACTTAAATGAACTTAAATGACTACATGGTAAAAAAACGGACTAATCAAACAATTTCACAATATTATCTGCATTATCCACTTCAATAGTCGCTAATAAAGTACGAGTGCCTACTTTACTCACTTTATATACTTTACTACCGACTGGCCAATGTTCTCGACGCTTTTGTAATGGATTTAAAGGAAAACCATAGCTAAACCTTTTCCCTCTTGGCCCTTTGACATAGGCTTGAATTCTTTTGCCGCTATTATTGAATAATTTGAAGTCAATATACTCCACTTTTTGTTTGGCTACTTTTGCTTCGTCTGCTGATACCACTTCACTATCGCCCTTTATTTTAATTCGATTTTTGATTGGTGAACTGGTGTAAATGATTTCGCCTCCATTTTCTACTTTTCCATCTAATAATTGAACTGCATTGACCTTCGCTTTTCCATGACTCCAAATACTCGCATAGACTTCTTGGGCAACCAATTCAGAGGCATCAATTGTTCCTGTCTCAATGCCAAATCTTAGGGTATTGGCTTTGCCATATAATTTGACTAAGCCAACATTATTGGTCACTCTAAATTCAGAGGCATCAATGTTTTTTACGGTATAAATCCCATAACCATCCGACTGTAATCGCTTGAGATTTGGTGCGCCAATATTTAATTCCACTTTGGTTGCTTCTACCCAACCTTTTTGCTGAATGTATAAGATATTGTCTTCGACTTTGACTAAAATATGGTCGAATAAATTATCATCGGTGGTCATACTTACCTTAGTCGTTATTCCACAGTCAATGGTCGCTTTGACTGGAAAATTAACGCGAATTTCAGAAAAATTGGCTAGGTCAAACGTTTTGGTGGCTAATTGCCCATTTCCATTTTTTTGGGCGCTTAAAGCAGTCGTAACTAAACAGATTAACAATAACAGTTGGGTAATTTTCATGCTTACTTATTTTTTGATGAAGAATTAGCAGAGGGCTCGGGGCATAGGGCATAGGATTCGGTATTCCTAAGCTCTTTGCCCAATGCCCTCTGCACCTTATTTTCAACAAATTTCACTCATTTTATCATTGCTATCGCTGCATATTATGATTTGACACGACTCAGATTATGATTTGAGGCTTCTTTTGGTATTTTAATAATTTATAGTTGAGCTAATCGCATTTCTAATTCATTAAGTCCTATTGGTGACTTTAGTCTTTGTTCATAAATATCTAAGAGTGCTTGTACGCCTATAATCTTTACTGCAATACCATTGACAAATTTTAAAAATTTTGATTCTCCTTTGGTAATAATCCAAACTTGCTTATTGGCATTTTGAAATTCCTCTACCACATTTCCAGGTAGCTCTATTCTTCCAGATTGAAGTCGATTACAATAATTGATTAACTGGTCTTTTTTACGGTCTAAAATACCATTTGGTTGAATCGTACTATCATACATAACCGCCAGGTTATTAAATCTAAAAAACCCATCTGCTTGTCCAGCTTGATTATTATTAGAGAACTTATAGGCGCTTTGTAAGCCTAGTAATTTTAACAAGATATAGGTATTATCTTCAAAAACTTTCCAATTATTCGTACTTACCAATTCATTTAAAACAGGCGGTAAAAACTTATTCGTAGAAATTGCCCCTAATTGAGTTTGAGGAATAAGAATATTGTTTTCAGGCAAATAATTAAAAGTAACGTCTACCATTTTCCCAAATACTCTCTGAAATTCTAGTAATTCGTCTTCAAAAATTCTAAGTTTCACGCTTTCCCAATTACCATTTCTATCTCTTTTTTTACCTTTCTGGTCAATAACAATATATTTCGACCCGTTATTAGCTATTTTTACTTCAAAAAAATAGTTATGGGTTGTAGTAAAATATCGTTCTTTAAAAATAGTAGGACGTACTTGGTTTGTCATAATAGGTTTATGTTTGAGTTAAAAAATGTAGTAAATGTAATTACTGCGCTTACAAAAACCAAACATTTATTTTTATTTATTTTAA
>CALFWI010000316.1 GCA_937928615.1 uncultured Saprospiraceae bacterium
AATACCGATAAAATAAAATTTGTCAAGCATATCAAATTAATGGCGGATGGGGCTTTTTATTCGCAATTAATGCAAATGGCAGAACCTTATACCGATGGGCATCAAGGGGAATGGTTAACGGAACCAGCAGAGTTTGCCAAATATGCTCAATTTTTCTGGGACAAAGATTACCGAATTCATGTCCATGCGAATGGAGATAAAGGCGTAGAAATGGTGTTGGATAATTTGGAAAAACTACAGAAAGCAAGCCCTAAAGAAGACCATCGTTTTACCTTACATCATTTAGGATATGTCCGAAAAGACCAAGTAAAACGAATGGCAAAATTGGGCGCACAAGGCAGTATTCAACCCTATTATTTATATAGTTTGGGGAGCAAATATGCCGAAAATGGTTTAGGCAAAAAACGAGCAGCACGCATTTCTCCCGTGGGCTATTTGATTGCCAATGACATCGTTACTTGTTTTCATTCAGATTTTTTTATGGCACCTGTAGAGCCATTAACTTTAATGTGGGTAGCGGTTAATCGAAAAACCATGGATGGTCGAACATTTGGGGCAGAGCTACGGGTGAGTGCTTGGGAAGCCTTAAAAGCAGTCACAATTAATGCGGCACACCACCTAAATCAGGAGGATAATATTGGTTCTATAAAAGTGGGGAAAAAAGCAGATTTTGTGATTTTAGATAAAAACCCTTTGACGGTTAATCCCGAAGCAATTAAAGATATTCAGATTCTTTCGACTGTATTTGAGGGGCAACGGTTTTAAGTGGTAATGAATTAGAGGATCACTAACCCTTAAATATTTTTTCTAGTTTAAAGCGTACAGTTGTACCAAGATTAGGTGTAGAGTCGATAGAAATACTGCCATTGAGCTTCTCAACAAGCCTTTTGACAATATTAAGTCCTATGCCTGTACTATGTTCCTCCGTTTCGTTTCGATGAAACAATTTAAATACATTACTGAGTTGTACTTTGGTCATTCCTAGTCCATTATCCTTAATGCTAAAATAGTAAAAATCGTCATCTTGTTTGAAATCAATGCGAATGTAAGGAGTAGAAATGCTGGGGTTTCGGTATTTAATACTATTACTAATTAGGTTTTGTAAAATTTGGCGAAGTCCAACTTTGGAAGTAAAAATGGTAGGCAAGTCTTCACTATAAATAACATCAATTTCCTCTTCTTTATTCAATAAGGCACATAAATTAATCAGGAATGCTTCAAGATTAATTTCGGTGGCGTTGTGTAAATTAAGGTTACTTTCTTTAGCGAACGTCAAAAGATTTTGGGTATATGTGGATAATTCTTTTGCACCAGTCAAAATAAAATTGAGGTAGTCTAATTCCTCCGAATCTAGTTTAAGTTTTGCCTTTTTAGACAATAATCCAGAAAAAGAAGACATGGTGCGGAGTGGTGCTTTTATGTCATGTGCCACAACGTAAGAAAATTGTTCCAATTGCTGAATAATATTTTTTTGAGCAACATTGACTGCCGAAAGTTCTCTATTTTTCTTCCGTGCTTCCAGCAAAGAAATAACATGATTAGCCATCGTTTTAAGTGCCGCTAACTGTTCCCCGTCCAATTGTCTAGATTTTTGGTCAAAAACACAAACCGTACCCAATTTATGTCCATCAGGATTAACCAAACTAATACCAGCATAAAATTTTACAAACGGTTCGCCTTGCACAAAAGGGTTATTCACAAAGCGATTGTCTTGGGTTAAGTCATTAACAATCAAAAAATCGGCTGTCTCCGCTATGGTGTGCGTACAAAATGAAATATCTCTGGGCGTTTCTTTCAAATCGCCCACTCCAATAGCAGATTTGAACCATTGCCTTTCTCTATCAATTAGTGTAATTAAAGAAATAGGCGCATTACAGATGTAAGCAGCCATTTTGGTAATGGCATCAAATTCTGTTTCCGAAATAGTGTCTAATATCCTATAGTTTCGGAGGGTGGTTACCCGTTGTGACTCTTGTGTAGGAGTCATTAGTTGTGTAGTAGTCATTAAGTATGATTTTTTTAGTGTAATTTCCTTCTATGTTATATTTTTTACGGCATCTCGTAATTGGAAGTCCATTTTTTAAATTAAGTAGACACCTATGCCTCATAGGTTGTTCTATAAAAAATATTTTTTGAGAGGGGAATTTTTAGCTACTAAAAGATGGAGGGTAAAAGAATAAATGGTAGAAAATAATTACCACCAATTTCGTTCCAAAATGACAATTTTGTTATTCAAGAGGGGGAAGTAATGGATTTAGTACAGAAAAGAGGCATAAAAACAGAAATACTTCGAGGCAAGCTGTGAGAAAGATAGATTTGAAGTTGAAAAGCATAGCTGTCAAGGCTAACGAATTAGGTTGACTACTTTGAGGTTGTATTTGAAATGTATTATTGTCCTATTCTTTAGTTGCTTACAAATGGTTTGGTATAATCGGCATTACTGAAAAATTTCAATAAGACAGTAGGCAGTAAACAGTGGCAGTAGGCAGTTAAGCCCTTGATTTTAAAACCTGAAATTTTGTGCGAACACAGTTAACTGAACAGTCTCTTCAATAACGCCGATTATATCTTATGACCATACTTTATCTTTACTCTTTTTGAGGTACCTTCCAATCAATATCAAATCTTAATTTTAGATAAGGACTCAGTGCCTCCAAACCAATTGCTTTTCATTAGTCGTTATATTAGTCAATGCTTTCTATCAATCTATCGTAACACTCAATCAGCAAAAAAAGACAATTGCAGGTTTGAAAAATAAGTTACAATTAGCCGAGTTGCCGACAATCACCATTCGAGCAAATCGCCGAAATTACCATATTCCTTTAGAAGAGCTGATGATTGTAGAAAGTAGAGGAGACTATGTACAACTTCATACGAATTCAGAAACGATTACCACAAAAGAAAGGATTAATAAGCTAGAGACAAATCTACCTAGCCAATTCATTCGGACTCATCGGTCTTTTATTATTAATAGAAATAAAATTCAATCTTATAACAAAACGATGATTAGTATCGGTAGTCATGAAATACCTATCAGTAGAACTTATAAAAAGTCAGTGTTGCAATTGTTAAACCCGAATACGTTGCATCAGAAGTGAGGTGAGATTATTAGCCATAGGAGTATGAAATTTTCCGACAGTTAAACATTACGTCAAGAACCATCCTTTTTCTGCTTTCACATTAATCTTGTTTAATCAAGGCGAATCCGTTCCTTTCATAACGAATTGGCATGATTTTAGAATTATTGATAAATTATAAAAAAATAGTTATGTATTTGCTTGTTTTTGAATGCAGATGAATAATTATTTTTTATATAATATTTGGTGTCTAGCTGAATTTTGAAAAAGGACGAACTAGTTGCTTATTGCACTAACAATCAAATCACCGGTCACTAATTACCAACACCGATTTAAGTACACGACAAATTATCTCCCATGACAAGAACTATACCCACTGTGGTTAGTTGTTTATCCCTATTTATATTGAGTTGCTGGCTATTTCCATTAGAAGGGAAAGCGAACTTATGGGAGGCAATGCTTCCTAATAATACACCTGGTGATACCCTAGTGTTTTCTTTAGAGAATTGTGATGCAGAAGTGAGCCTTTGTTTAGATAGTTTGCCTTTAGTGGCAGCGGTTAATTTGTCTTTTTTGGTGAATGGCGCCCCTTATCAAAATACCATAGCGGGTTGTAATTTTGATACAATTAGTGCTTATACTTATACCACTTTATTTGGGCAGGGCGCATCAGGTCCTTACGATTTAACGGCTTGGCAAGTTGGCGATACGACTTATGCAGGGAGATTTGAAACGATTCCTGACCTAGTCGATTCCATGAATCTCTGGGATACAGGAGGAAATTGGGTGTTAGACGAAACCGCAAGATTGATTTCAGGTGGAAATGGAAGTACGAGTTATAGTGTCATGTCTGTCCAAGTAATTGCTATTAATACCCCTTCTTTTATTGGCTATAATTTTGGGATGGAAGCCCAAGGCACGCAATTAAGCTTTGGAGCGGGAGTTCATCGAGTTACTATTTTAGATACCTTAAATAATACGATTCAAAGTGCCGTAATTATTGCTACCTGTGGTAGCCGCCAAATAGTAGCAGCTCGGGTCTTACCTGGAGAAAAAAGGACGCATTGTTTGACCCCAGAGCAGTTGGTAGGGGAGGTGACAAGTACCAGCCTTTGTTATGAATTTGCACAAACAAATGTGTTATACGAATTGACGGCAAATGATTCTTGTGTTAATTTTACTGGACTTGAAGTAGGCATAGATACTGCCTGTATCATTGTTTGCGATGTGCTTGGATTTTGCGATACGACTATCTTTAGGGTAGAAACCTACGACGTTGCTCGTTTTAAGACAGACACGTTAAATCTATTAGCAGGAAAGACACAAGTTTATTGTCTAGATAGTACCGATTTAGTAACACCTATTACGCAGTTTGTTGAGGTTTGCAATGTGGCAAATACCGACGCAATCAATCTAATTTTAGATACTATTACACACTGTGCTACCATCGAAGGAAGAGCAGTTGGGCAAGAAACAGCTTGTTTGGTACGATGTAACGAATTTGGTAGCTGTGATACAACCTTACTGCAGATCAATGTCTATCCTACACCAATGATAGCAACGGTTGAAGCAACAATAATAGAAGGAGATAGTCTTGAAATTTGTCCTGAAACGGAAGAATTAAGTGGGCTTGTGACAGGGATTGATGATTTTTGCGAAAATAATTTGACGGAAACTATCATCTTAACTATAAATAATGTAGATTTATGTCTCCAAATAATTGGTCAAAATATAGGAAAAGATTCTATTTGTACAGTTATTTGTGACAATAATTTAACATGTGATACAACTTATTACATAATTTCTGTTGTATCCAACACCCCTTCCCTCACAGCTACCCCGGACTTAGACACGACCTCCATTAATTCCCCTGTAATTATTGATATTCTCGGAAATGACAGCATTCCCGATGGAATGATTACTAACATGGAAATCATTATTCCTGATGGAGTACCAACAAATGGCACAGCAGTAATTAACCTTGATGGAACGTTGACTTATCAGCCCAATCAAGATTTTTGTGGTGATTCAGACCAATTACAATATCAAATTTGTAATGAGACGGGTTGTGATACCACAACTGTTGGTGTATATGTCGATTGTACGACTGTCCCGACAACAACTATGAAATTTTATACAGGATTTTCACCTAATGGAGATGGGCTAAATGATTATTTTACCATTGAAGGTATTAGTCAATTTCCAAATAATGAATTAACGGTTTTTAATCGTTGGGGAACAGAAGTATTTAGGATGAAAGGTTATAAAAGTGCTTGGGATGGTACTTGGAAAAATAAAGCATTACCTGATGGAAGTTATTTTTATGTCTTGAAAGATGGAGTAGGAAAGAATTATAAAGGTTTAGTGCAAATAAGGAGATAGAAAAAGTGGGAATTAGTATTCCTAACGAAAAGTAGGCTTGGAATAATTATTGATTTATATAGGAATGTTTTAGTAGGATTGGTTGAATACTAATTTGCAGAAATTCATAACTATAATAAATACTTAAAAAATTAATTTATTGAATTAATTAATGAGTATTGGTAAATTTAATCAGCTAATAATCAGTCAACTAAATAATTAATACCCTCATACACTTGAACAATTAATAACAATCATAAATTACTAAAAGTTATTATGAGAAAAATTTTAACACTCATTTCATTCTTAGTCATTGGAGCAACTGCGTTAAACGCACAGCAAGATGCTATGTTTACCAAATATATGTTCAATAGTCTGGTTTATAATCCAGCCTATGCAGGGTATTATGACCACATGTATATTAGTGCTTTATATAGAAACCAATGGTTAGGCGTAGATGGCGCACCAACTACTCAGACATTGACCTTACACACTCCTTTAAAGAATAATCGGGTTGGTGTTGGTTTTCATGTTTTAAATGATGCAATTGGCCCTATAGAAGAAACGAAAGCTTTTGCGGCTTATTCTTATAAAATTCCTTTAGGAGGGTCTAAACAATTAGCTATTGGTATTCAGGGAGGCGTCAGCTATCTGCGAGGCGATAGAAGTAAGTTGAACTTACAACAAGACCAAGATTTAGCCTTTCAGGATATTGGAGAGACCACCTTTGAACCCAATTTTGGAGCAGGTATCATGTATTATGATAAAAGCTTTTATTTTGGGGTATCTTCTCCTAGTTTGATAGAACACGACTTAAGATCAGATGCATCCATACAGTCAGAGTTTTATGCTAGAAAATTTAGACATTATTATTTAGCAACAGGAGCTGCTATTCCATTGAATGGCGATTTATTGATTTTTAAGCCTTCTATTTTAATTAAAAATGTAGGTTTATTAGCAGGCTTAAGTAAAGATGAAGCTTTTCAAAATGTAGGCGCACCTACAGAATTTGATATTGATTTATCTTTATTATTTTATGAGCAGTTTCAAGTTGGTATTTCTTTTCGTTCTGCCATAGAAGCCTTTAACGATGGTAGTTCTTATGACTCCGCAGATATTTGGATGTCTTACTTTTTATCGAATGGTTTGCGCATTGGTGCAGCTTTTGATTATCCATTAAATGATGTTCGTACGGTCAGTCCTGGTTCTTTTGAAATCATGATTGGGTATGAATTTGATTATAAAGTGAAGAAGACCGTTACACCTCGTTACTTCTAGTTTTCAGTCAGCAGTAGACAGTAGACAGTAGGCAGTCAGCAGATGAGCCTACTGTCTACTATTAACTGCCTACTGCCAACTTTCCTCTTACATTCTAAAAGCTTATAAAACGTTAATAATCAATAAGTTTTGTCAGGAATTGGCAAAATGATGCAATAGTATTGCCCTTAATAAATATCGGTAGGATTTTTGCTATTATTAACTTTGACAATATTAAATCGAGTTTCAAGTTGTTGAAATTGTCCAACAACTAGAAGTTCACAACTAAAATTTTTAATAGACCTAGGAGGTGACTGTAATGACCCATCATCTATCACCAGCCACCGTAACACCTACTTTATTATGACAACTACAAGCTCTATGTTAAAAAAATCCCTTTTCACTGCGCTGATACTCTTGGTTGGGTTATCGGCTACTTTTGCACAAAGTAGTAAGCTAAAGAGAGCCAAAAAATTATTTGATGGCTTGTCTTATATTGAAGCTATTGAATTATATAACCAGATTTTAGAGAAGGATGATAATGCGGAAGCTAAAATTTATTTAGCAGATGCTTATCGAAAAATTAATGATACAGAAAATGCGGAGTACTGGTATGGACAAGTCGTTCGATTACCAGAAGCGCAAGCGATTCATAAATTATACTACGGTCAAATGCTGCAAAGAAACGGCAAATGCGATTTGGCGAAAGAATGGTACGAACAGTACGTGGCAGCAGTGCCTGATGAAGTGCGGGCGCAATACCTAGTACGTGCTTGTGATTACGAAGAAGAATTGATGACGAAGAATGTAAGTTCTTTTGAAACGACACACTTACCATTCAATTCTAATATGGATGATTTTAGTCCTGCTTTTTATCAAGGAGGGATTGTCTTTGCTTCGGAAAGAGACAAAGGGTCGGCAGTCAAAAGAGAGCATACTTGGACAGGTAATCCATTTTTGGAATTATTCTTTGTAGATGCAAAAGCTAAAGGCGGAGATGATGCGCTTTGTCAATTTGATTATGGCCGCCCAGATAAATATTCGGAGGAAGTCAATGAAAAATTTCATGAAGCAGCGGTTAGTTTTTCAACCGATCAGAATGAGATTTTTTATACGGCTAATAATTATGAAGGAGATAGTGATGATGGCACTCGAAAATTAAAAGTTTATTCTGCTAAAAGCGAAGGCGAAGGAGAATGGGGAAAACGAGAAAGTTTACCTTTTAATAGTGATGAATATTCTGTAGCACACCCTTCTTTAACCGCAGATGGCAATCGTTTATATTTTTCTTCTGATATGCCTGGCGGATTTGGTGGAATGGATTTATATTATTCTGATTTAGAAAGTGGCAGATGGGGCCCTCCAACAAATTTAGGACCAGCCATTAATACAGAGGGACATGAAATATTCCCTTATTACGCCTTAAATAATCGACTCTATTTTTCTACTGACGGACATATTGGGTTGGGTGGATTAGATATTTTCTACATTGTAGATAAAGGCGAAGGCGAATGGAGTTCTCCTGAAAACATGGGGTATCCAATCAATACAACAGCAGATGATTTTGGCGTTATTTTTAACGAAGAAGGCACTTGTGGTTTCTTTTCTTCGGATAGAGATGGTGGTTCTGGTAGAGATGATATTTACAGTTTTGTCAAAACAGCTACGCCAATAGAAATCTTGGTTTATGATGAGGATACTAAATTACCATTAGAAGGAGCAACGGTAGTGAATGATTGTACTGGAGAGACTTTGACAACAGATGTAGATGGTAAAATTATTATCGACCAAAAATTAAACACCTGTTGTAATTTTGAAGGTAGTTATGCAGGTTATAATAATAATACAAAGGAGGCTTGTACCGAGAATGTCCAATTAGGGGATTTAGTACGAGTAGAGTTACCTTTGAAACGAGATTTAGTCTTTGATATCGAAGGGATTGTTTTTGACCAACAAACAGGTTTGCCATTGGAAGGTGTAGAAATTTCCGTGACAAATGATTGTTCAAAAGCGGCACCACAAGCGATAGTAACAGATGCTTCTGGCCAATTTAGTTTTGACCTAGATCCTGATTGTTGTTATAGTGTAAAAGCATCAAAAGATGGTTATTTAATTGCTCAAATTGATGATCAATGTACTAGAGGTTTAGAAGCTTCTACGACCTTGCAGGCAAATATTAATTTACAGCCTTTTGTGGTAGAAGACCCTAATTCTAGTCGAGTTATTAAAGACCCAACAACGGGAACATGGGTAGATACGGAAACTGGAGAACCTGCGGATGGCAATATTAATGGATTGGTTTATAAAAATGGTCAATTAGTTGGTCCTGACCCAGATAATCCAAATGCAACCGTTCCTAGTGATGTGGACCCTTTTGATGACCAAGGTAGAGTACATTTTTTATTACATATCTACTATGATTTCAATCAAGCTTATATCAGAGAAGATGCTATTCCTGAGTTAGAAAAATTATTGTCTACTTTAGAGCTAAATCCAGATTTGATTATTGAACTTGGATCACATACCGATTCAAGAGGTTCTTTTAAATATAATAATCGACTGTCTCAAAGACGAGCGGAATCCATTGTCAGATGGTTGACTAAAAATGGTATCGAAAAGAGCCGTTTAGTAGCGAAAGGATATGGGGAAAATGTCAATGTGAATAATTGTTCTAATAACGTACCTTGTAGTGAGGAAGAGCATCAATATAATAGACGGACAGAATTTAAAGTCATTGGTTGTCAATCTTGTGATTACCTAGATCAGACGATTTCTGCCCCAAGTGATAATGTAATGACGGAACCTTGTGTTGGTTGTCCTTTTGATGACTAAGACAGTACACAGCCTATGCTGATGCTATTGGAGGAAAACGGTGAATAATTCTAGAGCGAATTGTTCACCGTTTTTTTTGTGGTAAAAATTAAAAATAATAATAAAATAATTAACCAAGTTGGTCTAATAATTGCCTTATACATAAACGTTAAACATCGCTTTAGCAAACTGTTAAGCATCGATTTGACAAAGAAACTAATCTGAAATCTAAGCGTGAGTATCTTGATACTTGCGCTTTTTTTGTGCCCGCCCGTTATCTCCAAAATCTTTTACTATCTTCGCAAAAAAATAGGAAGTGTTAGGCCTCTGCAGCATCATTTATCTATAGCAAAAAGAAATGAGTAGTCGTGTTCATCAATCTTTGAGAAATATTAGATTTATTGAATGACTGGTTACTGGAACAACCAGCAACCATAAAAATTCAATTTTATTTGTCTATAAGCATCTCTACATTGTTTAATCTCGTATCGCTATTCAAAAAACAGTATGAAAAAAATAGAAACCTTTATTTTTGATTTAGGAAATGTATTGGTCACTTGGGACCCTAAGCGAGTCTTCCGAACTATTTTTGAGACAGAAGCGGAAGTAGATAAATTCTTAGCAGAAATCTGTACCATGGATTGGAATGAACAACAAGATGCTGGGCGTTCGATTGCTGAAGGAAACCGAATTTTAATTGAAAAATATCCACAGCATCAAAAAGAAATTGAGGCCTATTATGGGAGATGGCCAGAGATGCTAGGTGGAGCAATTACAGGAACCGTCGAGATTTTAGAAACATTAAAAGCAGCTCGAAAATATCGCTTATATGCCTTAACCAATTGGTCCGCAGAAACCTTCCCCGAAGCCCTCAGACGCTATGAATTTTTACAATATTTTAAAGAGATTTTAGTTTCAGGCAAAGAAGGCATCAAAAAGCCAAATCCAGCCATTTACGAATTAGCCCTTAGTCGTTTTGGAATTGACCCCTCAACCGCAATCTTTATCGATGATTCTGCTAGAAATGTAGCGGCGGCGGAAGCAATGGGTATAAAAGCTATTCATTTTAAATCGGCAGAACAATTGCGCCAAGTTTTAACTAATTTAGGCGTTTTAAGGAAAAGTAATAACTATCAAAATATTCAAATAATGACACCATCCTACAAAGATTTTCTAAGTAAAGAATTACCTGCGAAACTAAGAACTTTAGCAAGTGACCAAGCCCCTAATTTTGGTTTGATGACCGCTCAGCACATGGTCGAGCATTTAGTTTATGTGACGAAAACGCTTGCTAAAAGAAGAGGCGAACCAGAAGCGGAAATGAGTAAAAGCCAACACTATTTTCGTAAATTTATCAATGCAGGCTGTCCCTTTGAGTATCGACCAAAAGAAGGGGCTAGTAAAGCGGATTTAAAAGAATTGCGTTCTGCTAGTATAGAAGAAGCAATTCAAGGATTGGAAGCGGCAACCGCACAATTCTATGCTTTATTTGAATCGAATCCAGGCCATAAAAGTTATAACCCAATGATGGGGGAATTTAATTTAGCAGAGTTGGAATTATTTAATTACCAACATGGACGATGGCATTTGCATCAATTTGGTTTGATTGAGGCGTTTTCTGCTGTTGCGGTTTAATAAAATAGAATGCTCTTAGAAAGATTTTTTGACACGGAAGGACACGGATTTCTTATGTTCTTCTTATGTCTTTTTAGCGTTTCAATAAGGAAAACTAAATTTTCATAAGCAAACATAAAAAATCATAATTTTCAAACCGTGTCCTTCCGTGTCAAAAAAAATCGTACAGCTTTTATTCAAAGAAAATACAATAACAAATAGAGTTTGAAAATCAAAACCTTCCAAGATTTCTACCAAAAATACAAGCTAAAAGCCTTCGATGATTGGCAAAAAGCAAATACACAACAACCCATCCAGCCCTTCCGTGCAGAGAAGCACAAAAAGTTATCCTTTGGCATCCTACCAGGCTATAGAAATTACGACTTATTTTATGAAAGATATAGAAGTGGCGTTGAAGTAATTCAAGCTTCAGGCATTTTAAAAGAGGGGGTTAAATTTTTAGATATTGGTAGTGGTGAAGCTTTTTTTAAATTTTTCTTTGATGCGATGTGTCCCGAAAAAATTGACTGGCATGGGGTCGAAGTATGGAAGGAAAGAGCCGAATTTTGTCGGCATGTTGGATACACCATAGCCGAAGAAACCTTAGAAAAAGGCAAGTTACCCTACGAATCCGCAACCTTTGATGTCATTCTTGCCTCCCACGTTTTGGAACATTTACCCAACCCGAAGGCAATTATTACAGAAATGGGCAGAGTCCTTAAAAAAGGAGGGATTTTGCTAATTGGGACACCTACCAAACCACCACTTATTGCAGACTTAGATAGTCTATATCATCGAATAAGCAGTAGAAACACAGGTGATACCCAACAAGCTTTTACCCATAATAGTTTGGAGAACCTTATTCTTACAGCGATGGATTTGCCCAAAGCGAGCGTAATAGATAAAAGAGGGTTTCGAATCATATCCGGTCGGAAAAAATTACCCTTAGAAAATTGGAAATGGTTTTATGATTTGTCTGTTTTTTTAGGCAAACACTTATTGACGGTCGTGCCGGAAGTGAATATTACGCTAAGAAAATAACCTAATCGAGTAGTTCGTAAATAATTGATTAGTAATTTCAACGTTATTAGTTATTCTATGGTAACCAGCAACCTACAATATTCCGTTTATTGTCACTTAAAATAAATTTAAATTGAAAGAAGGTTAATTGTTTATGTATATCTTATTGAAAACAAGATGTAAACATCTTCTGAATTTAGATGGTATGAAGGATAAGTTTAATAAAGCAAAGAAAATGATAAAGTAATGCCGTCACAAACCCTTCCTTTATTTTCAACATTAGATGTTTCCTCCCCCTACTTTTGTTAGATACAAAATTAAACCTATAAATTTAGAAAACGCAAAAAGAGTGTTTATTGCAAAAACCCCCAAATCTTAATTTGGTCCGCTGCGACAACAACCTTTTACTCCAAGAAAGGATACCCCCTTTCTTACCATTAAAGCAGTCATTTCTTTAAAATTTAGTTACCGAGTATTCATTTATTATTTACTGTAAACGAAAAAAAACTTAAACAAGCTTGTTAGGCCATGCTTATTGTTTGCCAAGCAAGAACTATTTTTTAGTTTACTTAGAGAGAATCTAATACACTATAAAGGTATCGTATTAGCGATGCTATCGCTATTTGAACCATTTGGTAATTCCATTGCCAAATATGGAACACTACAGTATTGGTTTTAAGTAATTGGTAAAGACTCGAAATAATGAAAAAATACAGAAATAGGTCTGGTCAGGTAGCGGCCGCCAAATTTTTAAATAATTTGGATAGCTACCTGCGAAGACGATGGTCAATTAAGTCTGCATATAGATTATTTGCGCTTGGGCTATGGTTAGGCTTAACGACTGTTAACCCTTTGATGGCCCAAGATTTGCAAGTTAACATAGCTGTTCCAACACAAGGCGCGGACAATTTCTCTGTTTGTGGAGATGCAAAACCGATTAGTTTAACCATAGAAAACATTCTTACCGATACGTTGACCGATGTTACGGTTACGATTCCTTTATTAACAGGTTTTTCTTATGTAAATGCTTCTTTATCAGGCGATGCTATCTTATTAAATGCGGCTACTCCTTCCTTTACGATAGATACCTTATTTCCTAATATCCAAAAAAGTTTTGCTTTTGATGCGATTGTTAATTGTGAGGGGATTACAGCAATTAATGCAGGAGGTAACAAAAATATAACGGCTGATTTTATGTATACGGGTGGTACGGGCACTTTTTCCGAAACTTCTGCCAATTTTGATTTAGTCAAACCTACTTTATCATTTACAAGTTCAACACCAGCAAGTCTAAATTTAACTTTAAATGAAACGGCAACGATTACTAGTATTTTAACTAATACAGGTGAGGGGGCTTTAGAGGAGTTAACTTTTTATATTAAAAAACCAACAGAATTAACCCTAACGTCTACTACGCTTAACGGTAATTTATTAGTGGCAAGTAGTACTTCTGGAGATACTTCCTTTTATACCATAAATGGAGGTTTAATAGCTTTAGCCAATGATGGTGGAAATAACAACGATGCAGGTTTATTTGAAGAAAATGAAGCTTTTACCATAGTAGAAAATTATCAATTAAATGATTGTAATTCAAGCCCGACTGCTTTTGTTAGAGGGGCGAATTATGGTTGTGATGGAGCGACGTGTGAAGAAACAACTAGTAGTACCCCATTACTGATAAATAGTATTGATATTACTAGTCATAATGACACCACTATTTGCTTTGGAGATGCAATTAATTTGACCGCTACAGGAGGCGTAAATTATTTGTGGAAAGCATTAGATGGACCAAGTGGGAATATTACCAATCCTAATTTAAGTACGAATGCAACTTTTAATACAGGGGCGTTGACTGCTGATGCAACTTACCGAGTGGTTGTTAGTGAAGGCAATTGTGCGGATTCTTTAGAAACTACCGTAATAGCCTTGGAAGAATTAATGATTTCAAATCCTGTAACAATTTGTTATAATACAGCTACCATTTTAAGTGTTACAGGCGGTAGCCCGAATCGAGTTTGGCAA
>CALFWI010000317.1 GCA_937928615.1 uncultured Saprospiraceae bacterium
TTTTTAGCTAACGTTCTGATAGAAAATACCTCCCTAGTTTCGACAAGTCCATCGTTTATTAAAAAACTTTATATTTGTGGCGAAAATAGTAATTTTTATAAGTAAATTTTAATTCCTCAGAGAATAACTATTTTCTTTCAAATCCGTTAAGTAACGAGCAAATAATAAGTTCGCCATTTGGTGCAAAATATTAGCAGCAAAATGATGGAGTTACTCTTTATTTGTTCCTAAGCTAAATCACACAAAAAATAAAAAGAATCATGATACAAAGAATTCAATCTGTTCTATTATTATTAGCAGCAGCAGCAGTTTTTGCTTTATTTAAGTTACCGTTTGGTTCTTCTGATACCATTGCGGCTTCTACCCTTTTTAATGACGGGATATTCTCTATTCAAGACCACGTTGGTTTACTAGGCTTATTTTGTGCGGCTGGAGCGATTGCTTTCATTAGCATCTTCCTTTTTAATAATCGTCCTTTACAGTTAAAATTAAGTCGAGTAGCAATCATTGCCAATGTGATTGGTATTATCTTAGCAGCCGTCCTATTTATGCAAGACAGCAATGCCATGGGTGCAGCCATTCCAAAAGAAGAACTAGGTTTAGGTTTACCAGTATTGTCTATTATTTTTGCAGCGTTGGCGATTAGGTTTATCAATAAAGATGAAAATCTAGTAAAAAGTATGGATAGATTACGATAAGTAATTAGACAAATAAGTGAACGACTTTACCGTTTTTAGCACATAGTCATCTAGAGAAAATACTTAGCTAACCTAGTTTTCCATCTATATAATCCGAAAACTAGGTTTACTAAATAAAAATATGATTGTGACTATGTGCTAAAAAAGATGTTCGTTTATTTTTGTCATAGTACTTAATACATTAAATTTGGTTCAAAATTTCAGTCGATGAGCCAAAAAAAATACTTTCTGCTTACCCTTTGCTACTTATTCGTAGCCAATTTAATTGGTCAAGCAATTCCATTAGCAGAACATCCGAGGCCAGATTTTGAGCGAAAAGAATGGGTCAATTTAAATGGCGAATGGAATTTTGCTTTCGACTCCCTCAATATTGGTGTTCAAGAAAATTGGTGGAAGGACTCCACGAATTTCAATCAAAAAATCACCGTCCCTTTTCCTTGGGGTTCTGCCTTATCAGGGGTAACAGATGATGCAGATATTGCTTGGTATCATCGAACCATTTCCGTAAAAGAAGCTTGGAAAAACAAACGCACTTTCTTGACAATTGGCGCTGCTGATTGGGAAACGACCGTCTGGTTAGATGGGCAACTCATAGGAAAACATCAAGGTGGTTATGTACCTTTTTCTTTTGATTTGACCGATTTTATCCAATATGACCAAGCACAAAATTTAGTTATCAGGGTAGACGATGCTCGACGAGATTTCACCCTTTATGGCAAACAAGGCTATGGCAATGCTAGAGGCATTTGGCAAACTATTTATTTAGAAGCTAGAGGTCAAAATTATTTAGAAGCACTCCACTTCACCCCCGATATAGATAATGAATTAGTCAAGATAACCGCCTACCTTGCCACCCCTTCTCCCGTAGATTTACCGATTCAATTAGCGATTAAAGCGAATAGTTATCCGATGGAGTATCAGATAATTTTTCCTAAAAACAAAACCAAATTTAGTTTTGAAATTGATATTAATAGACCTAGACTTTGGACGTTAAAAGACCCTTTTCTACATGAAGTTACCTTCAAAATAGGGGACGATGAAGTGCAAAGTTATTTTGGCATGCGAAAAATATCAGTAGTTAATTTACCCAATACCGAAATTCCTTATATCGCCCTTAATAACCAACCTATCTATTTACAATTAGCCTTAGACCAATCTTATCATCCAGCAGGTTTTTACACCTTTCCAAGTGACCAATTTATCAAAGAAGAAATAGCACGTAGTAAGTCTATTGGCTTAAATGGCATTCGGACGCATATCAAAGTAGAAATCCCTCGAAAATTATATTGGGCAGATAAATTAGGTTTATTAGTCATGGAAGATTTACCGAATAGTTGGGGAGAACCTGATGCACAAATGCAGGCCGAATCCACCTATACGCTGAGAGAAATGATTAAGCGAGATTATAATCATCCGTCCATCTTCTCTTGGGTTGTTTTTAATGAAACATGGGGCTTGTATTCCAAAACGAAAGAAAAGGCCGCCAATGGCAAATCGAAATATGAATACCTCCCGTCCACTCAACAATGGGTCGCTTCTATGTATTATCTAGCTAAATCATTAGACCCTACTCGCTTAGTAGAAGACAACTCAATTTGCTGCGGAAAAGGGCATACAGAAACAGATATTAACTCTTGGCACGTCTATTTACCGGGTTGGGAATGGGATAGTTACTTAAAAAATTTAACGGATAATACTTACCCTGGCAGCACTTTTGATTTCGAGGCGGGTTTTCAGCAAGGAAATCAGCCAAATATCAACTCAGAATGTGGAAATGTTTGGGGCTACGATGGCAGCACAGGCGATGTAGATTGGAGTTGGGACTATCATCGAATGATTAATACCTTTCGACAATATCCTAAAGTTGGCGGTTGGTTATATACGGAACATCACGATGTCATCAATGAATGGAATGGCTATTGGCGTTTTGACCGAACAGAGAAAAAAACGGGTTTAGGAGAAATTATGGAAGGC